>CAZSPS010000296.1:0-19833 GCA_964608875.1 uncultured Ectothiorhodospiraceae bacterium | reverse complement strand
GGGGCGCCGGGCGGGCCGGGGAGGCGCTGACCGGTGTTCGCCGCCGCCGTCCGGCGCGACCTGGTGCAGTACTTCCGGCGCCCGTCCCAGGTGCTGAACCCGCTCGCGTTCTTCGCGGTGGTGACGGTGCTCTTCCCCCTGGGCGTGGGCCCCGACCCCGGGACGCTGCGCGTCATCGCCCCCGGGGTCGTGCTGGCGGCGGCGCTCCTTGCGAGCCTCATGTCCATGGACCTCATGTTCCGGGACGACTACGACGACGGCTCGCTCGAGCAGGTGGTCGCGTCCGGCAGGCCGCTCGTGCCGTTCGTGCTGGCCAAGGCGTGCTCGCACTGGCTCGCGAGCGGGCTGCCGCTCGCGTTGCTGGCCCCGGTGGCGGCGCTCACGTTCGGGCAGGCTCCGGGGTTGGCGGCGCTCTCGCTGCTGCTGGTCACCCCGACCCTGAGCCTCGTCGGCGCCATCGGCGCCGCCCTCACCCTGGGGCTGCCCCGGGGCGGGCTGCTGGTGACCCTGATCGTCCTGCCGCTCTATACCCCCCTCCTCATCTTCGCGGCGGCGATGGCGCAGGCGGGCG
Source organism: uncultured Ectothiorhodospiraceae bacterium (assembly GCA_964608875.1). GTDB lineage: Bacteria > Pseudomonadota > Gammaproteobacteria > HK1 > HK1 > JAJDXW01. Next base: position 19,262 of record CAZSPS010000296.1, on the reverse strand, counting down.
CGGAAGGCGCGAGCATCCGGGGCCATGCCTACTGGCTCGCGGCCCTCGCGTTGCTGGCGGCGGCGCTCGCGCCTGCGGCGGCCGCCGCGGCCGTGCGGCTGGCCGTGGACCGGTAGGGAAGGGAGTAGAATGGGGCCTTGATGAGGCGCCCGTTCGAGGCGCACGGCGCACGTTCGGGGGAAGCGGCCGGCGGATGTCACAGGCTCGGGTCAAGAGGCGGAGCGCCGTCATGGCCTGGCTCCATCGGCTGGGCTCGCCGAAGACCTTTTTCGAGATGACCGGCCGCTGGGCGCCCCGGCTGGGCGCCCTGTCGGTGGCGCTGCTGTCGGCGGGCGCCGTGTGGGCGCTCGCGTTCGCGCCCCAGGACTACCAGCAGGGCCACAGCGTGCGCATCATGTACGTGCACGTCCCCGCCGCCATGCTGGCCCAGTCCGGCTACGCGGCGATGGCGGCGGCCTCCGCCGTCTACCTCGTGTGGCGCATCCGGCTGGCCGACCTGGCGGCGCAGTGCGTCGCGCCCCTCGGCGCCTCCATGACGTTCCTCGCACTCGCCACCGGGGCCATCTGGGGCCGGCCCACCTGGGGCACCTGGTGGGAGTGGGGGGACGCGCGGCTCATGTCGACCCTCATCCTGGGCTTGCTGTACCTGGGGGTCATGGCGCTCCGGGCGGCCCTGGGCGGCGGCGGCGGCGGCGGCGAGGCGCGGGCGGGCCGGGCCTGCGCCCTGCTGACGCTGGTCGGGGTGGTGAACCTCCCGATCATCAAGTACTCGGTGGACTGGTGGTACACCCTGCACCAGCCGGCGAGCTTCTCCCTGGGCGCGAAGCCGGCCATGCCCGCCGAGATGTGGCTGCCGCTCGCGTGGATGGCGGTCGCGTTCCACGTGTTCTTCGCCGCCGTGTGGATCATGCGCATCCGCAGCGGCATCCTGGTGCGCGAGCGGCGCACGGACTGGGTCGGGCGGCGGGTGGCGGCGTCTTGAGGTTCGAGAGCCTCGCCGACCTCGCCCAGATGGGCGGCCACGGCGCGTACGTGTGGGCGGCCTACGGCATCGCGTTCGTCGTGCTGGCGCTCAACCTGTGGTGGCCGCGCCATGCGCGCCGCGCCTTCTTCCGCTCCGAGCGGGCGGCGCGGGCGAGGGGCCTGCGGCGGGAGGCGAGGAAGTGAGGTTCGGCGCCATGAAGCCCCACCGGCGGAGCCGCCTCCTGATGGTGCTGTTCCTCGTGGGCTCGGCCTCGGGCGCCGCCGCCTTCGCACTGCTGGCGCTCGACGAGAACCTCAACCTCTTCTACGCGCCCGCGCAGATCGCCGCGGGCGAGGCGCCCCGGGGCGAGACCATCCGCGCGGGCGGCATGGTGCTCGACGGCAGCGTCGTGCGGTCCGGGAACGGCCTCGGCGTCCGCTTCGTCATCGGCGACTTGCAGGGTGCGGAGGTCCGGGTCGCCTACACCGGCATCCTGCCGGACCTCTTCCGGGAAGGGCAGGGAGTGGTCGTGCGCGGCCGGCTCGGGGACGGCGGGGTGTTCGCGGCCGAGGAGGTGCTCGCCAAGCACGACGAGAACTACATGCCGCCCGAGCTCGCCGACATCCTGCCGGAGAAGCACGCCGGCGCCGGCCGATGATCCCCGAGTTCGGCCATTTCGCGCTGATCCTCGCCCTGGGGCTCGCCCTGGCGCTCGCCTGCCTACCGGCCCTTGGGGTCGTGCGCGGCGACCCCCTGCTCATGCGTACCGGGCCGAGCCTCGCGGCGGGGCTGTTCGTGTTCGTGCTGTTCGGCTTCTTCTGCCTCACGGCGTCGTTCCTCGAAGACGACTTCTCCGTCGTCTACGTGGCCGGCCATTCCAACTCGGCCTTGCCGGTGCGCTACAAGGTGTCCGCCGTCTGGGGCGGTCACGAGGGCTCGTTCCTGCTGTGGACGCTCATCCTGTGCGGCTGGACCCTGGCGGTGGCCTGCCTCGGCCGGGGGCTCACCCCGGACATGAAGGCGAGGACGCTCGCCGTCCTGGGGCTGCTCGGGGCCGGCTTCGTCAGCTTCATGCTGTTCACCTCCAACCCCTTCGAGCGCAGCCTGCCCTTCCACCCCGAAGACGGGGCCGACCTGAACCCGCTGCTGCAGGACTTCGGCCTCATCGTGCACCCGCCCATGCTCTACATGGGCTACGTCGGCTTCGCCGTCCCCTTCGCACTGGCGGTGGCGACGCTCACGGCGGGCCGCATCGACGCCGCCTGGATCCGCTGGTCCCGGCCCTGGACCAATGCCGCCTGGGCCTTCCTCACCATCGGCATCACGCTCGGCAGCTGGTGGGCCTACTACGAGCTCGGCTGGGGGGGCTGGTGGTTCTGGGACCCGGTGGAGAACGCCTCCTTCCTGCCCTGGCTGGTGGGCACGGCCCTGGTGCATTCGCTGGCGGCGAGCGAGAAGCGGGGGGTGTTCAAGAGCTGGACCCTGCTGCTCGCCATCGCCGTCTTCTCCCTGAGCCTGCTGGGCGCCTTCCTGGTGCGCTCCGGGGTGCTCACCTCCGTGCACGCCTTCGCGGTCGACCCCGAGCGGGGGCTGTTCATCCTGGCGTTCCTGGTGCTGGTGATCGGCTCCTCCCTGCTGCTCTACGCCGTCAGGGCGTCGGGCATCCGCAGCGCCTCGCGCTATGCCTGGAGCTCGCGCGAGGCGCTGCTGCTGGTCAACAACCTGGTGCTGGTGGCGGCGGCCGGCGCGGTGCTGCTGGGCACCCTCTACCCGCTGGTCTACGAGGTCGCCACCGGCGGCGGCAAGCTCTCCGTGGGGCCGCCCTACTTCGACCGGGTGTTCGTGCCGATGGCGACGCTGCTCTTCGTGGTCATGGCCCTGGGGCCCCATTCGCGCTGGCGCGAGACCCCTCCCGCGCGCCTCTTCGTCCGCCACTGGCCGCTGCTGGCGGCGGCGCCCGCCGTCGCGGCCGGCGCCACGCTGCTCCTCACCGGGACCATCGACCGGGTGGCGGTGGCCTTCGAGACCGTCGCGCTCTGGATCCTCTTCCTGCTGGCACGCCACTGGTGGGAGACGAGGGGCGGCGGACTCCCGTCCGCCTCCCGGCTCGGCATGCTGCTGGGGCACGCGGGCATCGCCGTCGCCATCCTGGGGGTGGCCGTCACCGTGCGCTATTCCGAGGGCCGGGACCTGCGCATGGCGCCCGGCGAGTCGGTGGAGCTGGCGGGGTACGGCTTCCGGTTCGAGCGCGCCGAGCGGGTGAGGGGGCCCAACTACGTATCGGACCGGGTGGAGCTTCTGGTGACGCGGGACGGCGAGACCGTCGCCCGGCTGCGACCGGAGAAACGCTTCTACCCGGTGTCGCGCAACACTATGACCGAGGCGGACATGGACCCGGGCCTCTTCCGCGACCTCTACGCCGCCCTGGGCGAGCCCATGGAAGACGGCGCCTGGGGGGTGCGCCTCCACGTCAAGCCCTTCGTGCGATGGATCTGGCTCGGGGGGTTGCTCATGGCGGCGGGGGGGCTCGCCACCTTGTTCGACCGGCGTTACCTGCGAAGGCGCCGGCCGGCGGCGGCGGCGGGCGCGGGCGCCCCTCCCCTTGCCGGACCCGCGTGAACCCCGCATGGCGGGCTTGCGCAAGAGCCTCCTCATCCCGTTCGGGGCGTTCCTGGTCCTGGCGGCGGTGCTCGCCCTCGGGTTCGGGCTGAAGGACCCGCACCTGCTGCCCTCGGCCCTGGTCGGCAAGCCCTTCCCCCGGTTCGAGCTTGCGGACCTGCACGAGCCGGGCAGGCTGCGCACCCGCGCGGACCTCGGGGGCGAGGTGGCGCTCGTGAACGTCTGGGGCACCTGGTGTCCCAACTGCGTCGTGGAGCACCCGGAGCTGATGCGGATCGGCCGGGAGGAGGGGATCCCGCTCTACGGCATCAACTACCGGGACGACACGGCCGAGGCGCTCGTGTGGTTGCGCAGGAGGGGCGACCCCTACGAGTTCAGCGTCGTCGATGCCGAGGGCTCGCTCGCGATCGACCTCGGGGTCTACGGGGCGCCGGAGACCTTCGTGGTGGACCGGCGCGGGGTCATCCGCTTGCGCCACGTGGGGCCGGTCACCCCCGACGTCTGGCGAAGGGACGTGGCGCCCGTGGTCGAACGCCTGCGCTCGGCGGGCGGGCGGGGGGGCGCCGGATGAGCCGGGGCGCCGCCGGGCCGCCGTCCGCGAGGCCCGCCCGCCGCATCGTCCGGGCGGCGGCGCTCCGCGCGGGGCTGCTCTCCTGCGTGCTCGCGGCCTTCCTGCCGTCGGCCGCCGGCGGGTCCGGCGTCATCGACCCCTACGGCTTCCCGGACGAGACGTCCCGCGAGCGGTACGAGCGCCTGATCGCGGAGCTTCGCTGCCCGCAGTGCCTCAACACCAACCTCGCGGGCTCGGACGCCATGATCGCGCGCGACCTCCGGCGCGAGGTGCGAAGGCTCGTGCTGGAAGGCCGTTCCGACGGCGAGGTGCTCGACTTCATGCACGAGCGGTACGGGGACTTCATCCTCTACCGGCCGCGGTTCGCCGCCGGCACCGCGCTGCTGTGGCTCGGCCCCCTGGGTCTCCTGCTGGCGGCGGGGCTCGCGTGGCTGGCCGTGGTCCGGGCGCGCCGGCCGGCGGCCGCGCTGTCGCAGGAGGAGCGGGTCCGGCTGGCCCGGTTGCTGGGCACGGAGCGAAGCCCATGACGTTCTGGCTCGTCATCGCGTGCCTTTGCCTGGTGGCCGCCGTCTTCGTGCTCGCGCCCCTCGTCCTGCCGGCCGCCGGCGCCGCGGCGGCGGGAGACCGGAACGAGCTCAACCTCTCGCTCTACCGCGAGCGGGTCGCGGGGCTGGAGGGGGAGGACGCGGCTTCGCTCGAGCTCGAGGCGAAGAAGGAGCTGCTGGCGGATACGGGTCCGGCGGACGGGACGGCGGCGGGCGGCGTCCGGCCGGGCGGCGCGTGCCGCCCGGCAGTGGTGCTGGCGGCGGCGCTCGTACCGGCCCTGTCCCTCTCGACGTACATGGAGGGAGGCCTCGACCGGGGCGCCTGGCCGGACCTCAGGATCGCGCGGGCCCTGGAGCGTCTCGACCGGCACGACGGGGCCGCCTACCGAGACTTCGCGGAGCGGGTGAGGCAACGCCTGGTCCGAAGGCCGGAGGATCCGGAGCTGAGGTTCGTCGCGGCGGAGGTGGAAGGCGCCCTCGGCAACCACGGTGCGGCGGCGGCACTCTACGGCGGCCTGACGCGGGACTTCCCCGGGGACGCGCGCCTCGCGTCGCGTCATGCGAAGGCGCTGTTCGCGGCGGATGGCGGAAGGCTGACCCCGCGCGCCAGGGAGGCCGTCGAGCGCGCCCTGTCGCTCGAGCCGGCGGACCTCGCCATGCTGGAGCTGAGGGCGATGGAGCCCGCGGGGGCGTTGCGCTGGTTCACGCGCGCGCTGGATGCGGGAGTGGCGGAACCGCTGGCCGCGCGCATACGGGCGGCCATGGCCGAAGTGCAGGGGGCGCGGGCGCCCGCCCCGAAGCCCCCGGCGGGAGGGGGATGACCGGAGGCGGGCCGATCGGTACCCTTGGCGCCGGGTGGAGAGAAAGAAGGGCCCGCCGCCTCCCCCTTGCGCCGGACCACGGCGGAGAGGCGGCGGGCCTCAAGCCGACCTCCCTGTCGGCGCCCGCTATCGTCGCCGGCCGCTTCCGGCGCCGCTCCCGCCCCCGCCCCGCCTCCGGGGCGGGAGGCCGGCGGCCGGCGGCCTCAGTTGCACTTGGAGTCCCCGCAGCTGAGGCAGGTCATGCAGCCGTCGAGCATCACCACCGCCTTGGTGCTGCACTTGGGGCAGAGCTCGGCGGTCTCCGGGAACGACTCGTCGTCCCCGCCGCCTTCCGGCTCCGCCGCCGCCTCCCGCCCGGCGCCGCCGCCCTCGGCAGCGACGAGCTCGCGGCGCTTCGCCTCGAGGTACCGCCGCTGGTGCGCGTCCGGGGCCTCGGGCTCCAGGAGGCCGATGTCGACCAGGTGGCGCTCGATGACGCTGCCGATCTCCGCCACCAGGGAGTTGAAGTACTGCTTCCCCTTCCAGTAGCCGCCGCGCGGGTCGAACACCGACTGCAGCTCCTCGACCAGGAACGTGATGTCGCCGCCCTTGCGGAACACTGCGGAGACGATCCGGGTGAGGGCCACGATCCACTGGAAGTGCTCCATGTTCTTGGAGTTGATGAAGATCTCGAATGGCCGGCGCAGCTCGTGCTCGGTGCCCGGGTTGAGGACGATGTCGTTGATGGTGACGTAGAGGGCGTGGTCGGAGGCCGGGGTCTTGACCTTGTAGGTGAAGCCGGTCAGGTCTCCGGGCCGCTCCAGCCGCTCGTGCATCTGGATGACGTCGGCCTTGGGGCCGCGGGGCTCCGCGCCCTTGGGCTGCGACGCCCCGGCGGCGGGCCGCGCGCTCTTCGCGGGGCCGGGCCTGGAGCCGCCGCCCGGCGCAGGGGCTTCGTTCCCGGCCGGCGGCGGGGCGTCGGTATCCGTCACCTCGCACTTCACGATGCGCCGGTCGATGCGGATGGCCATGTCTCGTCTCCTCCCTCTCCTCACAGCTTGCCGTAGTAGCCTTCCTTGAGCGCGTCGTAGAGGTTGGCGGCGGTGTGCGTCTCGCCGTCGTACTCGATCTCCTCGTGTCCCCGCGCCTCGACCGTCTCGCCGTCGGCCAGGGTGAAGCGGTACACGGTGCCCTCGAGGTCGCGCTCCTTCACCAGCACCCCCTGGAACGCCTCCGGGTTGAAGCGGAAGGTGGTGCAGCCCTTCAGACCCTGCTCGATCGCGTAGAGATAGATGTCCTTGAAGTCCTCGTAGGGGAAGTCCGTCGGGACGTTGGCGGTCTTCGAGATCGAAGAGTCCACCCAGCGCTGCGCCGCCGCCTGCACGTCGACGTGCTCGCGGGGGGTGATGTCCTCGCTGGTGACGAAGCCCTCGGGCAGGTCGTCCAGCGCCTGCGGGTCCCGCAGCTCGCGGTAGGCGAGCAGCTCGAAGGACCACACGTCCAGCTTCTCCTTGGTCTTGCGCCCGGAGCGGATGACGTTGCGCGAGTAGTGGTGGGCGAAGCTCGGCTCGATGCCGTTGCTCGCGTTGTTCGCGAGCGAGAGCGAGATGGTCCCGGTGGGGGCGATGGACGTGTGGTGGGTGAAGCGGGCCCCGGTCTCGGCGAGCCGCTCGACCAGCTCCGGCTCGACCTCCGCGACCCGCTGCATGTAGCGGCTGTAGCGCGCGTGCAGGACCTTGCCCTGCACCCGGTCGCCCGGCCCGTAGCCGTCGCGCGCCATCTCCGGGCGCAGCGCGAGCATGGCCGGGGTGACCTCGAACTCCTCCTCCATGATGGGGGCGGGGCCCTTCTCCTCGGCGAGGTCGAGCCCCGCCCGCCAGCCGGCGACGGCCATCTCGCGGCTCACCCGTTCGGTGAACTCGAGCGACTCGGGGCTCCCGTAGCGGATCCCGAGGAGGGCGAGGGCCGAGCCGAGGCCGAGGAAGCCCATGCCGTGGCGGCGCTTGCGGAAGATCTCCTCGCGCTGTCCTTCGAGCGGCAGCCCGTTGATCTCCACCACGTTGTCGAGCATGCGGGTGAACACGGCCACCGTCTCGCGGTACGCCTCCCAGTCGAAGGCGGCCCGCTCGGTGAACGGCTCGCGCACGAAGCCGGTGAGGTTGACCGAGCCGAGCAGGCACGAGCCGTAGGGGGGCAGGGGCTGCTCGCCGCACGGGTTGGTGGCGCGGATGTCCTCGCAGAACCAGTTGTTGTTCATCTCGTTGATCTCGTCGATCAGGATGAACCCGGGCTCGGCGAAGTCGTAGGTGGAGGACATGATCACGTCCCACATCCGGCGCGCGGGCAGCGAGCGGTACACCCGGCAGGCGACCCGGCCCTCGTCGTCGACGGTGTACCACTCGGGGTCGCCGATCGGCCAGCGGCGCCACACCACCTGCTCGGGGTCGTCGAGGTCGACGCGGTCCTTCTCGCTCTCGGACAGGGGGAAGGCGAGCTTCCACGGCTCGTCGTTGCGGACCGCATCCACGAACTCGCGGGTGACGAGGAGCGAGAGGTTGAACTGGCGCAGCCGCCCGTCCTCGCGCTTGGCGCGGATGAACTCCATCACGTCGGGGTGGCCGACGTCCATGGTGGCCATCTGGGCGCCCCGGCGCCCGCCCGCCGAGGACACCGTGAAGCACATGCGGTCGTAGATGTCCATGAACGACAGCGGCCCCGAGGTCGTGGCCCCGGCGCCGCTCACCCACGCCCCGCGCGGGCGCAGGGTGGAGAACTCGTACCCGATCCCGCACCCCGCCTTGAGGGTGAGGCCCGCCTCGTGGACCTTGTCGAGGATGTCGTGCATCGAGTCGCGGATGGTGCCCGAGACCGTGCAGTTGATGGTGGAGGTGGCGGGCTTGTGCTCCCCGGCGCCGGCGTTCGAGACGATGCGCCCGGCCGGGATCGCCCCCCGCCGCAGCGCCTCGAGGAAGCGTTCGTTCCACAGCTCGCGCGCCTCGGGGGTGGCCTCCACGTCGGAGACGGTGCGGGCGATGCGCTGCCGGGTGGCGTCCATGTCGGCGTCGAGGGGCTCGCCGTGCTTCGTCTTGAGGCGGTACTTGGAGTCCCAGATGTCGAGCGAGGCCGGCTGCATGCCGACGTCCCACGATGGGGCCGGGACCTGAGAGAAGGCCAGGACGTTCTGGCCTGCTGAACCCTTCGCCATCGGCAGTCCTCCCGAGTGCGTGCGACCGGTGACTTGGTAACTCGTGCGGCTCAGTAGCTCGTCCGACCAAGTACTAAGTACGAATGATCCATATCTCGGGACCGGTGTCAACAACATCTAGTGGTCCGGGATGGGCGGGGTACACCATATGTAGTGGACAGGCAGTGGATGGGCCGGCGGACCGGACGGGGTACCGGCTGTGGAAAACCGGTGCATGGGCGGGCCGGAGGCGCCCGCGGCATGCGGCTTTCCGCGGCTTTGCGCACCTGCGGCGTTCTCCGCGGGCGAAGAAAGGGGTATCTTTGGCGTATCGTCCCTGCAAACCGAGGAGCTTCCCCCGATGAGCGGCCGATTCGACGAGGTGTTCGAGCGCTCCCTGCGTGACCCCGAGGGGTTCTGGGCGGAGGCGGCGGAGGCGGTGTCGTGGACCCGGCGCTGGGACCGGGTGCTCGACGACGGGCGCGCGCCGTTCTACCGGTGGTTCGCGGGCGCGGAGCTCAACACCTGCTACAACGCCGTGGACCTGCACGTGGAGGCCGGCCGGGGCGCGCAGCCGGCCATCCTCTACGACAGCCCCATCACCGGGCGCAAGGCGCGCCTCACCTACGCCGAGCTCGCCGACGCGGCGGCGCGCACGGCGGGCGCCCTCGTCCGGCTCGGGGTGGGCCGGGGCGACCGGGTCGTCATCTACATGCCGATGGTGCCCGAGGCGGTGGTGGCCATGCTCGCGTGCGCGCGCCTGGGCGCGGTGCACAGCGTCGTCTTCGGCGGCTTCGCCGCGCGCGAGCTCGCGGTGCGCATCGACGACTGCGGGCCCAAGGTGGTCCTGAGCGCGTCGTGCGGCATCGAGCCCGGGCGCATCGTCGAGTACAAGCCGCTCCTCGACGCGGCCATCGAGATGGCCCGCCACCGTCCCGAGCGGTGCGTCGTGCTGCAGCGCCCCGAGCACCCCGCCGACCTCGACCCCGCGCGCGACCTCGACTGGGGCGACTTCCTCGCCGGCGCCGAGCCGCACGAATGCGTGCCGGTGGCCGCCACCGATCCGCTCTACGTCCTCTACACCTCCGGCACCACCGGCCTGCCGAAGGGGGTGGTGCGCGACAACGGCGGCCACGCGGTGGCCTTGAAGTGGTCGATGAAGAACGTCTACGGGGTCGATCCGGGCGAGGCGTTCTGGGCCGCCTCCGACATCGGCTGGGTGGTGGGGCACTCCTACATCGTCTACGCCCCGCTGTTCGCGGGCAACACTTCGGTGCTGTTCGAGGGCAAGCCGGTGGGGACCCCCGATCCCGGCACCTTCTGGCGCATCGTCTCCGAGTACGGGGTGCGGGCGATGTTCACCGCGCCCACCGCGTTCCGGGCCATCAAGCGCGAGGACCCGGACGGCGAGCACATCCGCCGCTACGACCTGAGTTGCCTGCGCACCCAGTTCCTGGCCGGCGAGCGCACCGATCCCGACACCCTGCGCTGGGCGCAGGACAAGCTCGGGGTGCCGGTCGTCGACCACTGGTGGCAGACCGAGACGGGCTGGTCCATCTGCGCGAACTGCGTCGGCATCGAGCGGTTGCCGGTGAAGGAGGGCTCGCCGACCCGCGGCGTGCCGGGGATGGACGTGCGGGTGATGGACGAGGGCGGGCGCGAGGCCGAGCGGGGCCGGATCGGGGCGCTGGTGGTGAAGCTGCCGCTGCCGCCCGGGACGTTCCCCACCTTGTGGCGGGACGAGAAGCGGTTCGTGGAGAGCTACTTCGAGGAGTTCCCCGGCTACTACCAGACGGCCGACGCGGGGTACATGGACGAGGACGGCTACGTCTACGTCATGTCCCGCACCGACGACATCATCAACGTGGCCGGCCACCGCCTGTCGACGGGCGGGATGGAGGAGGTGCTCGCCGCCCACCCCGACGTGGCCGAATGCGCGGTGACGGGGGTGGACGACGCGCTCAAGGGCCAGACGCCGCTCGGCTTCCTGGTGCTCAACGCGGGCTGCGAGCGGGCGCCGGAGGCGATCGCGGCGGAGGCGGTGGCCCTGGTGCGCGAGCGCATCGGCCCCGTCGCCTCGTTCAAGACCGCGGTGGTGGTGGAGCGCTTGCCGAAGACCCGCTCGGGCAAGATCCTGCGCGGCACCATGCAGAAGATCGCGAACGGCGAGGAATGGCGGATGCCGGCCACCATCGAAGACCCCGTCGTCCTGGACGAGATCGGCGCCGCCTTGCGCACCGCCGGCTATCCCCCCTCGGCGGCCGGGAGCGGGAACTAGCGGACCTTTGCGCACTGCGTTTCCAGGGGAGATATTCATTGCCTGTGGGTAGAATTGCTGCTAATTTACCCGCATGTACCAAAGAGTCCTCGCCCGCGTCCTGGAGACGTCGTCGCGCAGCGTCCTCGTCCTCGGGCCGCGTCAGGTCGGCAAGTCCACCCTGCTCGCCTCGCTTCGGCCCGATCTCTCGCTGAACCTCGCGAGCCCGGGTGTCTTCCGCGACTACGCGGGCGACCCCGCCCGCCTGGAGCGGGAGCTGGAGGCCGCACCGCCCGACGTCGGCACGGTGTTCATCGACGAAGTGCAGCGCGTTCCGGCGCTGCTCGACGTCGTGCAGGTCTGCCTGGACCTGCGTCCGCGCCGTTTCCGCTTCCTGCTCTCGGGATCGAGCGCGCGCAAGCTTCGGCGCGGCCATGCCAACCTGCTCCCGGGGCGGGTCCACGTACACCGCATGCACCCGCTGCTCGCGAGCGAGCTCGGGCGCGACTTCGATCTCGACCGTGCGCTCGCGCACGGAACCCTGCCGGGCATCTATGCGGAAGCCGACGACGCGACGCGGGCGGCCGACCTGCGCAGCTACGCCCACATCTATCTGCGTGAGGAGATCCAGTCCGAGGCCCTGGTACGCAACGTCGGCGGATTCTCCCGGCTGCTCGACCTGGCGGCCGCTTCGTCCGGGCGCATCCTCAACGTGCAGGCGCTGTGCAAGGAGGCGGGTCTGGGCTACGAGACCGCGCGCCGCTACTTCGAGATCCTGGAAGACACCTTGGTGGCTTTCCGGGTTCCGGCCTGGAGCGGCTCGGATCGGGCGAGCCTCGTGCGGCACGCCAAGTTCTTCCTGTTCGACACCGGCGTGCGCAATGCGCTCCTGCGCCGGCCGTTCGACCGGCCCCTCGACGACGAGCGCGGCCTGCTGCTCGAACACTTCGTGGCCTGCGAGCTGCAGCGCCGGCTCGGGACGCTCTGGCCGGAGGCGGCGCTCTTCCACTACCGCACCCGGTCCGGCGCGGAGGTCGACTTCGTTCTGGAGGTGGGGCGGGAGCTGTGGGGGATCGAGGTCAAGGCGAGCCGGCGGGTGGACCGCTCCGCGCTGCGCGGGCTGGATTCCCTGGGCGGACGGAGCGATCGCCTCAGACGGCGGATCGTGGTGTTCCTTGGGGCGCGCCGACAGCGGCTGGATGGGACCGAGGCGCTGCCGCTCGAGGAATTCCTGGAGCTGCTGTCCGGATGACGGCCCCGATGACGGCCCGGGGCGGCGGCGCGGACCGACGCGGGGGCGCCGCCGTGTGCGAGCGAGCCGGCGGGACGGCGCCGCGGATGTGCCGCGGGCGGCGGAAAGCGGTATCTTTCGCATCGTGCCGCGGCCGGGGCCGTCGGCGGGCGGGAGGAGAGGGGCCATGACGAAGGCGCGACGGCACGACCTGGGCGAGTGGCGGGAGCTGGCCGGGCGCGAGACCGGTGGCGGCGCGGCGGCGGACGGTGAGGGGAGTGGGGCGGAGCCGGACTTCGGGACGGACACGCCCGAGGGCATCCGGGTGAAGGCGCTCTACACCGAGGACGACCTCGACGGCCTCGCCCACCTCGGCACCCTGCCCGGCTTCCCGCCCTTCGTGCGCGGCCCGCGCGCCACCATGTACGCGGGCCGCCCGTGGACCGTGCGCCAGTACGCGGGCTACTCCACCGCCGAGGAGTCGAACGCCTTCTACCGCCGCAACCTCGAGGCGGGGCAGATGGGGCTCTCGGTCGCCTTCGACCTCGCCACCCACCGCGGCTACGACTCCGACCACGAGCGGGTCGAGGGGGACGTGGGCAAGGCCGGGGTCGCCATCGACTCCGTGGAGGACGTGAAGGTCCTGTTCGACGGCATCCCCCTCGACCGGATGTCGGTGTCCATGACCATGAACGGCGCGGTGCTGCCGGTGTTCGCGATGTACGTGGTGGCGGCCGAGGAGCAGGGGGCGGCGCCCGAGGCCCTGTCCGGCACCTTGCAGAACGACATCCTCAAGGAGTTCATGGTCCGCAACACCTATATCTACCCGCCCTCGCCGTCGATGCGGATCGTGTCCGACATCATCGGCTACACCTCCGAGCGCATGCCGCGCTTCAATCCCATCTCGATCTCCGGCTACCACATGCAGGAGGCGGGGGCGACCAGCGTGCAGGAGCTCGCGTTCACCCTCGCGGACGGGGTCGAGTACGTGCGCGCCGCGCTCGAGAGCGGCCTCGACGTGGACCGCTTCGCACCCCGCCTCTCGTTCTTCTTCGGCGTCGGCATGGACTTCTTCATGGAGGTGGCGAAGCTGCGCGCGGCGCGCTTGCTGTGGGCGGAGCTGATGCGCGAGAAGTTCGCGCCGCGCGACCCGCGCTCGCTCATGCTGCGCACCCACTGCCAGACCTCCGGGGCGAGCCTCACCAGCCTCGACCCCTACAACAACGTCGTGCGCACCACCGTCGAGGCGCTGGCCGCGGTGCTCGGCGGCACGCAGTCGCTGCACACCAACGCCTTCGACGAGGCGCTGGCCCTGCCGAGCGAGGCCTCGGCCCGCATCGCGCGCAACACCCAGCTCGTCCTCCGCCACGAGACCGGGGTGGCGCGCACGGTGGACCCCCTCGCCGGCTCGTACTACGTGGAGAGCCTCACCGCGAGCCTCGCGGCGCGCGCGCGCGAGCTCATCGACGAAGTGGAGGCGATCGGGGGGATGACGCGCGCGGTCGAGTCGGGGATGCCCAAGCTGCGCATCGAAGAGGCGGCGGCGCGCCGCCAGGCGCGCGTGGACCGGGGCGAGGAGGTGGTGGTCGGAGTGAACCGGTTCCGCTCCGAAGAGCGCGACGAGGTGGACCTGCTCGCCATCGACAACACCGCGGTGCGCGACGCGCAGGTGCGTCGTCTCGCCGAGGTGCGGGGGCGGCGCGACGACCTCGCCTGCCGGCGCGCCCTCGATGCGCTCGCCGAGGCGGCGCGCACGGGCCGGGGCAACCTGCTCGAGCTCGCCGTCGACGCGGCGCGCGCGCGCGCCACGGTCGGCGAGGTGACGGAGGCCCTCGAACGGGTCTTCGGCCGCCACCGGGCGGAGGTCCGCTCCATCTCCGGGGTGTACGGCGCGCAGTACGCGGGCGACGCCGAGTTCGCCCGCATCCGGGGCGAGATCGAGGCGTTCGCGGCGGCGGCGGGGCGCCGCCCGCGGCTGCTCGTGGCCAAGCTCGGTCAGGACGGCCACGACCGGGGGGCCAAGGTGATCGCCACCGCGTTCGCGGACTTGGGCTTCGACGTCGACGTGGGCCCCCTGTTCCAGACCCCGGCCGAAGCGGCCCGCCAGGCGGTGGAGAACGACGTGCACGTGGTGGGCATCTCGACCCAGGCGGCGGCGCACCGCACCCTCGTGCCGCGCTTCCTCGAAGCGCTGCGCGAGGCCGGGGCGGACGACGTGGTGGTGGTGTGCGGGGGGGTCATCCCGCCCGCGGACCACGAGGAGCTGCGCCGCGCCGGGGTGGCCGCCATCTACGGCCCCGGCACCTCCATCCCGGCCGCCGCGGGCGAGGTCCTGGGCCTCGTGCGCGGCCGGCGTCTCGCCGCCTGAGCGCGCGCGCCGTGCAGGACGTCCTGGGCGAGCTCGAACGCCGGCGCGAGGCGGCCCGCCGCGGCGGCGGCGAGGAGCGGACCGCCGCCCAGCACGCCAAGGGCAAGCTGACCGCGCGCGAGCGGCTCGACCTCCTCTTCGACGAGGGCTCGTTCGAAGAGTGGGACATGTTCGTCGAGCACGACTGCAACGACTTCGGGATGGCCGGGCAGCGGGTGCCGGGGGACGGGGTGGTGACCGGCCACGGCCTCGTGAACGGGCGCCGGGTGTTCGCCTTCAGCCAGGACTTCACCGTCTTCGGCGGGTCGCTCTCCGCCGCCCACGCCCGCAAGATCTGCAAGGTCATGGACCAGGCGATGAAGGTGGGGGCTCCCGTGGTGGGTCTCAACGACTCGGGCGGGGCGCGCATCCAGGAGGGGGTGGCGTCGCTCGCAGGCTACGCGGACGTGTTCCAGCGCAACGTGCTCGCCTCGGGGGTGGTGCCCCAGGTCTCGCTGGTGATGGGGCCGTGCGCGGGCGGCGCGGTGTACTCCCCCGCGATGACCGACTTCATCTTCATGGTCAAGGACTCCTCCTACATGTTCGTGACCGGGCCGGAGGTGGTGAAGACGGTGACCCGCGAGGAGGTGACGCAGGAGGAGCTGGGGGGCGCGCTCACCCACACGGGCCGCTCGGGGGTCGCGGACCTCGCGTTCGAGGACGACGTGGACGCCCTCCTCGGGGTGCGGGAGTTCCTCGGCTTCCTGCCCGCGAGCAACCGCGAGGCGCCGCCCGTTCGCCCCACGTCCGACCCGGCCGACCGCCCGGAGCCCGCCCTCGACCGGCTGGTGCCCGCGAACCCGAACCGGCCCTACGACATCCACGAGCTCATCGGGCGGGTGGTGGACGAGGGCGAGTTCTTCGAGCTGCAGCCCGATTTCGCCCGCAACGTCGTCACCGGGTTCGCGCGCTTCGAGGGGGCGCCGGTCGGCATCGTGGCCAACCAGCCCGCGGTCCTCGCGGGCTGCCTCGACATCGACTCGAGCCGCAAGGCGGCGCGCTTCGTGCGTTTTTGCGACTGCTTCCACCTGCCGATCGTGACCTTCGTGGACGTGCCGGGCTTCCTGCCCGGCACCGGGCAGGAGTACGGCGGCATCATCCGGCACGGCGCGAAGCTGCTCTTCGCCTACGCCGAGGCGACGGTGCCCAAGGTCACCCTCATCACCCGCAAGGCCTACGGGGGGGCCTACGACGTGATGTCGTCGAAGCACCTGCGCGGCGACGTGAACTACGCCTGGCCGTCGGCGGAGATCGCGGTCATGGGACCGGAGGGGGCGGTGGAGATCATCTTCCGGGCGGACCGCGGCGACCCGGAGAAGATGGCGGCCCGCACCGGGGAGTACCGGGAGAAGTTCGCCAACCCGTTCGTCGCGGGCCGTCTCGGGTTCATCGACGACGTGGTCGTGCCGCGCAACACCCGGCGGCGCGTGTGCGGCGCGCTCAGGATGCTGCGCGGCAAGCGCCTCGAGAACCCCTGGAAGAAGCACGGCAACATCCCGCTCTGAGGCGGAACGGACCGGAGCCGACGGCGTGTTCGAGCGCATCCTCATCGCGAACCGGGGCGAGATCGCCTGCCGCATCGTGCGCACCGCCCGGCGCATGGGCATCGGCACGGTGGCGGTCTACTCCGAGGCCGACGAGGGGGCGCCGCACGTGCGCATGGCCGACGAGGCGGTGTGCGTGGGGCCGGCCCCGTCCGCGGAGAGCTACCTCGCCGTGGACGCGATGGTGGAGGCGGCGCGCCGCACCGGGGCCGGGGCGGTGCATCCGGGCTTCGGGTTCCTGTCGGAGAACGCGGACTTCGCGGAAGCCCTGGCCGCGGCCGGCATCGTCTTCATCGGGCCGCCGCCCGCCGCCGTGCGCACGATGGGCGACAAGATCGAGGCGCGGCGCCTCGCGCTCGAGGCAGGGGTGCACACCGTGCCGGGCGTGGGGGAGGCGCTCGCGGACGAAGAGGAGGCGGTGGCCGCGGCGCGCGGGATCGGCTATCCGGTGATGCTCAAGGCCGCGGCCGGCGGGGGCGGGAAGGGCATGCGGGTCGCGGCCGGCGAAGACGAGGTGCGCGAGGGGTTCCGCGGCGCGGCGGGCGAGGCGCTCGCGAGCTTCGGGGACGGGCGGCTGTTCGTCGAGCGCTGCGTGGAGCGCCCGCGCCACATCGAGATCCAGGTGCTGGCGGACCGCGCCGGCACGGTGCTGCATCTGGGCGAGCGCGAATGCTCGGTGCAGCGCCGCCACCAGAAGGTGCTGGAGGAGGCGCCCTCGCCCTTCGTGGACGAGGCGCTGCGCGCGGAGATGGGGGGGCAGGCGGTCGCGCTCGCGCGCGCCGCCGGGTACGAGTCGGCCGGCACCGTCGAGTTCATCGTGGACCCGGCGCGCAACTTCTACTTCCTGGAGATGAACACCCGCCTGCAGGTCGAGCATCCGGTGACCGAGGCGGTGACCGGGCTCGACCTCGTCGAGTGGATGATCCGGATCGCGGCGGGCGAGGCGCTGCCGTTCTCGCAGGAGGACGTGCGGCTGCGGGGCTGGGCGGTGGAGGCGCGGGTCTACGCGGAGGACCCGGAGCGGGGGTTCCTGCCGGCGACGGGGCGGCTGCTGCGCTACCGCCCGCCGGGCGCTCCGGACGGCGCGGATGCGGACGCGGGCGCGGACGCGGGCGCCAACCCGGACGCGGATCCGGCGCCGGTCTCCGGCCCGGACGCGGACGGAGCGGGCGCGCCGGCCTGGGGCGACGCCCCCGGCTTCGACCCCGCCACCGGGGTGCGGGTGGACGGCGGGGTGGAGGAGGGCGGCGAGATCGCGATGTGGTACGACCCGATGATCGCCAAGGTGACCGCAGCCGGCGACGACCGCGCACAGGCGCTCGCGCGGCTGGAGGCGGCCCTCGACCGCTACACGGTGCGGGGGCTGGCCACCAACCTCTCGTTCCTGTCCGCGCTCGTGCGCCACCCCGCGTTCCGGGCCGGGGAGCTCTCCACCGCGTTCATCGACGAGCACTTCCCGCAAGGCTTCTCGGCCGCCGCCGTGGTCCCGCCCGAGCCCGCCCGCCTGATCGCGGCCGCGGCCTGGATGCAGGCGGAGATCGACCGGCTGAACGCCCTGGTCGGTGCCTCCCCGCCCGCCGACCGCTCCTCCGGCGAACGGGTGCGGCGGTACGTCGTGCTGGCCGGCGCGAACGGCGGCGGCGGCGCGGGCTCCGGGGACGGCGAAGGCGCGGGCGGCGGGGCGCATGCGGCGGCGGTGCGCCCCGGTCCGGACGGGACGGGCGAGGTGGAGGTCGAAGCCGAGGGGAAGGCGGCGCACTACCGGATCGAGAGCGAGTGGCGCCCCGGACTCGACCGCTTCGAGGCGCGGATGAACGGCGAGGCGCTCACCGTGCAGGTCGAGCGCCGGGGCGCCGGGGCGTTCCGGCTGGCGCACGCGGGCCACGCCGCCCTCTACCGCGTGCTCGCCCCGCGCGCCGCCGCCTTGCGGGCGCTGATGCCGGAGAAGCGCCCGCCCGACCTCTCGCGCTTCCTGGTCTCGCCCATGCCGGGCCTCCTGGTGCGGGTCTCGGTGCAGCCGGGAGACCGGGTCGAGGCGGGCCGGGAGGTGGCCGCGGTGGAGGCGATGAAGATGGAGAACGTCCTGCGCGCGGAGCGGGACGGGACGGTGGCCGCCGTGCTCGCCGAGCCGGGCGCGAGCCTCGCCGTGGACCAGCCCATCGTCGAGTTCGAGCGTCCGGACGGCACGGAGTAGCCGGGCCGTGTCCTCCGGCCCGGGTCCGCTCGTCGAAGGGGTGCGCGCGGGGGACGTGCGGAGCCTCGCGCGCGCCATCACCCTCGCCGAGTCGACCCGCCCCGAGGACCGCGCCGCCGCCCTCGAGGTGCTGGAGCGCATCGGGGCGCCCGCGCGGCCCACCATCCGCATCGGCATCACGGGGTCGCCGGGGGTCGGCAAGTCCACCTTCATCGACGCCTTCGGCCTGCGCATCGTGGAGGCGGGGCGCCGGGTGGCGGTGCTCACCGTCGACCCCTCCTCGCAACTGGGCGGCGGCTCCATCCTGGGCGACAAGACTCGCATGGCGGAGCTCTCGCGCCGGCCCGAGGCGTTCATCCGCCCGACCCCGGCGGGCCGTGCGCTCGGCGGGGTGGCGCGGCGCACGCGCGAGGCCATCGCGCTCTGCGAGGCGGCGGGGTTCGACGTGGTGGTGGTGGAGACGGTGGGGGTCGGCCAGTCGGAGACGGCGGTGGCGGGCATGACGGACTTCTTCGTGCTGCTCATCGCGCCGCTCGCGGGCGACGAGCTGCAGGGGGTGAAGCGCGGGGTGATGGAGCTCGCGGACCTGGTGCTCGTCAACAAGGCGGACGGGGAGCAGGCCGAGGCGGCGCGGCGCACGGTGGCCGAGTACCGCAACGCGCTGCACCTGCTGCGCCCGCGCACCCCGGCGTGGACCCCGGCGGCCGAGGCGTGCTCGGCCCTCGAGGGCGCCGGGGTGGGGGAGGCGTGGGAGCGGGTGCTCGCGGGCCGGCGCGCGCTCGAGGCGGCGGGCGAGTGGGCGGCGCGGCGGGCCGCGCAGGCGAAGGCGTGGCTCGCCGAAGAGATCGACGCGGGGCTCCACGAGCGGCTGCGCGCCGACCCCCGCCTCGAGGCCCTCGCCGCGCGTCTGGAGGACGACGTGGCCGCGGGCCGCCGCCCGCCGCCG
>CAZSPS010000295.1:0-11890 GCA_964608875.1 uncultured Ectothiorhodospiraceae bacterium | reverse complement strand
CGCGGCCTGCTCGTTGCGCATCCCGACGTAGGTGATGCCCTCGCGCTGGGCGGCGGCGGCGACCGGCTGCACCGGGAACCCGATGACGCCGAACATGTAGTCGACCCCCTGCTGCTTGAGGGACCTCGCGAGGAGGGTCGCACCCGTGATCTTGTCCGTCATTCTTCCAGCTCCTCCGGCTTGTCAGCTCCGGTTTGCCCTGCCCGTGGCGGCGCGTGCCCGCCGAGTGACCGCCGGTTTTCCGGCGTTCGTCGAAGTTCGGCGCTTTTCGCCGCCCGATCGACGCCGGTTCGCCGACATTCGATGCAATTCAGCCGCGCCCGACGAACGGCATGCCGGTCGCCATCACGGTCACGAACAGCGCGTTCGCATCGGGCGGCAGGCTCGCCATGTAGGCGACCGTGCGTCCCACGTTCTCCGCCGCCATGGTGGGCTCGGCCATGGTCGCGCCGTTCGCCTGCAGCACGCCCTTGCGCATGCGCTCCGTCATCGGCGAGAGGGCGTTGCCGACGTCGACCTGGCCGCAGGCGATGCCGTGCTCGCGCCCGTCCAGGGCGACGGCCTTGGTGAGGCCGGTGACGGCGTGCTTGGTCGCAGTATAGGGCGAGGAGTGGGGGCGCGGCGCGTGGGCGGAGATGGAGCCGTTGTTGATGATGCGCCCGCCCGGCGGGGCCTGGCGCTTCATGATGCGGAACGCTTCGCGGATGCACAGGAAGGAGCCGGTGAGGTTGGTGTCGACCACCCCCCGCCACTGCTCGACCGTCAGCTCCTCGAGCGGTATGGCGGGCGCGCCGATGCCGGCGTTGTTGAACAGCAGGTCCAGGCGTCCGAACGCCTCCACGGTGCGGGCGAAGAGCGCGGCGACGGACTCGGGGTCGGTCACGTCGGTGGGGACGGCGAGCGCCCGCCCGCTCCCTGCGGCGGCCTCGACCTCCGCCGCCACCGCCTCGACCGCTTCCGCGCGCCGGCCCGCGAGCGCGATCGCAAAGCCATCGGCCGCGAGCGCGAGCGCCGCCGCCCTGCCGATCCCGGTGCCGCCGCCGGTGATCACCGCCACCTTCTCCACTGCGCCCATGCGAGCCCCCTCCTCTACCTCTGCTGCCGCTGCTGCTGCTTCCGCTGCGCCGGCCCGTGCGCCCGGCGCGAAGCGAAGTGAAGCCCGGATTGTAGGCGACCCGCCCCGCGGCCCGTTCAGGGGTCGAGGGACGCGGCGGCGCGCAGGCGGGCGGCCAAGCGCGAGCGGCGCCGCACCGAGTCGTGGCGGCGCACGGCGATGGCGAGGGCGCGCGGGTCGGCCACCAGCACCACCAGCCGCTTGCCGCGGGTCACGCCGGTGTAGAGGAGGTTGCGCTCCAGCAACACGTAGTGCTGGGTAGTCAGCGGAATGACCACCGCCGGGAACTCCGACCCCTGCGACTTGTGCACGGTGATGGCGTAGGCGAGGCTCAGCTCGTCGAGCTCGTTGAACTCGTAGGGCACCCGCCGGCCCTCGAAGTCCACCGCCACGATCTGCTCCTCCCGGTCCACGTCCGCGATGCGCCCGATGTCGCCGTTGAACACCTCCTTCTGGTAGTCGTTCACGGTCTGGAGCACCTTGTCGCCGCGCGCGAACGTGGTGCCGAAGCGGCTCACGCTCGCCTCCCCCGCTCCGGGGTTGAGCCGGGACTGGAGCTCGGCGTTGAGGGCCGCCGCGCCGACCCCGCCCCGGCGCCCCGGGGTCAGCACCTGGAGCTCGCTCATCGGGTCCATCCCGAAGCGGCGCGGGATGCGCTCCGTCACCACGTGCAGCAGCCGGTCGCGCGCCTCGTCGGGGTCGCGGACCTGGATCACGTAGAAGTCGCTCGCCTCCGCGCCCGCTCCGGCTCCGGCTTCGGGGCTGCCGCCGCCGCGCTGCCCCGGCGGCCGGGGGTACTCCGGCAGCTCGCCGCGGTTGATGCGGTGCGCGTTGACCACGATCCGCGACGCCTCGGCCTGGCGGAAGATCTCCGTGAGCCGCACCGTCGGCACCCGCTCCGAGGCGATGATCTCCGCGAGCACCGACCCCGGCCCCACGGACGGCAGCTGGTCCACGTCGCCCACGAGCAGCAACGCGGCGTGCTTGGGGATGGCCCGCAGGAGCTGGTTGGCGAGGACCACGTCGACCATCGACACCTCGTCCACCACCACGAAGTCGGTCTCGAGGGGCTGGTCCGGCCCGTGCCGGAAGCCGCCCGTCGCGGGCTCGAACTCGAGCAGGCGGTGCACGGTGGACGCCTCGACGCCGGTGGACTGCGCGAGCCGCTTCGCCGCCCGCCCGGTCGGCGCGCACAGGCGCACCCGCACCCCCTTCGCCCGCACGATGTGGAGCACCGCGTTGACGATGGTGGTCTTGCCGACCCCCGGCCCGCCGGTGATGACCATGACCCGTTCGCCGACCGCGCGCGCCACCGCTTCGCGCTGCGAGGCCGAAAGCTCGAAGCCGACCCGCCGCTCCACCCACGGGATCGCCTTGCCGGCGTCGATGGCGCCCCACGGCGGCGGCCCCTGGACTCCGAGCAGCCGGCCGAGGCCGCTCGCCGCGCCGCGCTCGGAGCGATGCAGGGCCGGCAGGTAGACCCACGCCTCGCCGCCGCCATCCTCTCCATCCTCGGCACCGCCGCTCACCCCATAGTCCACGACAAGCCGATCCTCCGGTCGACGTCCGGGCTGCCCCTCTTCGACCTCGCGCGCCAGCGCGGCCTCGACCACCCGGGGTTCCACTTCGAGCAGATTCACCGCCGCCTCGACCAGCGCCCCCCGCTCCATCGCGCAGTGCCCCTCCGAGGCCGCCTCCTGCAGCACGTGGCGCACCCCCGCCTGCGCCCGCGGCACCGACTCGGGGTCGAAGCCGAGGGACTGCGCGATGGCGTCCGCGGTGCGAAAGCCGATGCCGCGCACGTCGAGCGAGAGCCGGTAGGGGTTCTCGCGCACCCGCTCCATGGCCTCGTCCCCGTAGAGGCGGTGGATGCGCACCGCGCGCGCCGCCCCCACCCCGTGGGACTGGAGGAAGACCATGATCTCGCGCACCGCCTTCTGCTCCGCCCACGCCGCCGTCACCTGGGCGCGGCGCTTCGGCCCGATGCCGGGGAGCTCGAGCAGCCGGTCCGGGTCGTTCTCAATGACCTCGAACACGTCCGCGCCGAACGTGCGCACCAGCCGCGCGGCGAAGTGCGGGCCGATGCCCTTCACCATGCCGGACGCCAGGTACTTCTCGATGCCCTCGAGGGTGCTGGGCGGCACCACCCGCAGGTGCTCGGCCCGGAACTGCAGGCCGTAGCTGCGGTCGTTGACCCACGCCCCGTTCGCCTCGACGAACTCGCCGGGGCCGACCGCCGCCGCGCTCCCCACCACGGTGACCGGCTCGCGCTGCCCGCCCGGGTGCACGCGCAGCACGCAGAACCCGGTCTCCTCGCTGTGGAAGGTGACGCGCTCGACCGTCCCGGCCACCCGGCCCGAATCCTCGAGGTCGAGCGCCATCGCGCCGGCGCCGGAGTCCTGCCGCTTCACTCGGTTGCGGGCGCGCGCCATCAAGGGCCTACCGGGGAGCCGACCGGGGCTCTTCCGCGCGGGCCGCCGGCGCGCCGCTCCGGCCCCGGCCGCCGTGCGGCGGCGCTCCCGGCGTCAGCCCCGCCAGGGATGGTGCTCGCGCCAATGCCGCGCGATGTCGATGCGCCG
This sequence comes from uncultured Ectothiorhodospiraceae bacterium, assembly GCA_964608875.1. Lineage (GTDB taxonomy): Bacteria > Pseudomonadota > Gammaproteobacteria > HK1 > HK1 > JAJDXW01. The sequence continues at coordinate 8,197 of CAZSPS010000295.1, read as the reverse complement.
GCACACCCACACCCGGTCGTGGTTCAGGACGTGGTCGAGGAAGCGGACGAGGGAGGCGGCCCGCCCCGGCCGCCCCACGAGCCGGCAGTGCAGCCCCACCGACATCATCCGCGGACACTCCTCGCCCTCGGCGTACAGCACGTCGAAGGCGTCGCGCAGGTAGGCGAAGAACTGCTCGCCGGAGTTGAACCCCTGCGGGGTCGCGAACCGCATGTCGTTGTTGTCCAGGGTGTAGGGCACGACGAGGTGCGGGCGCCCGAACTCCGTGTTCCAGTAGGGCAGGTCGTCGGCGTAGGAGTCCGAGTCGTAGACGAAGCCGCCCTCCTCCACCACCAAGCGCCGGGTGTTGGGACTGTTGCGCCCGGTGTACCAACCCAAGGGGCGCTCGCCGGTGACCCGGGTGTGGACCTCGATCGCCGTGCGCAGGTGCTCGCGCTCGGTCTCGAGGTCCACGTCCTGGTAGTCGATCCAGCGCCAGGCGTGGCTCGCGATCTCCCAGTCCGCCTCGCGCATCGCGGCCACCGCCTCGGGGTTGCGTTCGAGCGCCATCGCCACCCCGTACACGGTGACCGGCAGCCCGCGCGCCGCGAACGCCCGGTGCAGGCGCCAGAACCCCGCCCGGCTGCCGTACTCGTAGAGCGACTCCATGTTCATGTTGCGCCGCCCGGCAAGGGGGCGCGCGACCACGATGTCGGACAGGAAGGACTCCGACTCGGGGTCGCCGTGGAGGATGCACCTCTCCGCGCCCTCCTCGTAGTTGACGACGAACTGCACCGCGATGCGGGCGTCGTCCGGCCAGCCGGGGTGGGGCGGGTGGCGCCCGTATCCGTGCAGGTCGCGGGGGTAGGCGTCGTGCATGCGCGCGGGGCGGCGGCTAGGACGGCGGGGCGGCGGCGGCGCGCGAGCGCCGGGCGATGCGCCAGTGCAAGGCGAACAGCAGGCCCTGGATCGCCAGGGTGATCGCGACCACCACCAGGCTCTGCTGGGCGTCGCGCCGGTGCGCCTCGAGCGCGATGCGGTAGCTCTGCTCGCGCAGGCGGGTCAGCTCGCCCTCGTCCTCGGGCAGCGGGCGCCCGCCTTCCTCCATCCTGCGGCCGGCCGCGAAGTTGTCGTTGCTCTGGTGGCGGGAGTACTCCCATCCCGGCAGGGTCATGCCCGGGGCGGAGACCTGGACCAGGTCGTAGACGCCCACCCCGAACGACACCGCGCCGCTCACGACGCAGATGAAGCACACCGCCAGCGCGTAGATCTCGATGAGGCTCCTCTTCATCGCGGCTCCTCCTTACGGCATGTCGCCGAAGTCTACACCGAGCCCGGCGAGGGCGGCCTCGAAGATGCCGGGCCAGCCGCGGTTGGCGGCGGGGCTCGCCGGACTCGGATGCGGCGCGGACCCCGAGCGCGCGCCCACCGCTTCGGCGGCGGCGGCGGCGCGCCGGGCCGCGAAGACGCCCACCCCCACCACCACCCGCGGGCGAAGGCGCGCGGCGATCGCGGCCAGCGCCTCGTCGCAGGCCGCGAACAGCGGCGCCCGCTCGCGCGCCGGGAGCTTGTCGGGGGTCACGTTGCGCCCGCTCGCGGCGAGGAAGCAAAGCGGGCAGTAGTTCCACACGAAGGCGTGCCGGAAGAACCGCTCCGGGGCGCCGAAGCGCGCGCGCGCCCAGCCCCAGAAGCGCGACCCGCTCACCTCGCCGCGCCCGATGCCGAAGCCGAGCACCGGCCGCGCGGGGTGCTCGCGCGCCGGGCGCGCCACCGGCGCCTCGATCCCGAGCCAGCCGCGCACCATGGCGGTGTCGCCGAACGGCACCCCGTTCTGGGCCATCCCGAACGGGCCGGGGTTCATGCCCACGAACAGCACCGGACGCGGGCGCGGCGCGCCCCCGTAGCGTTCGAGGTAGAGCCGGTGCGGCACCCACGCGTAGTCGAGCGGCGCGTAGACGTAGGCGGCCGCGGGCGCGGCGAAGCGCAGCCGGCGGGTGCGCGCGCGCAGCCGCTCGGCCACCGGAACCAGGCCGTCGTCGAGCATGACGGGTACTGTAAGCCACGGCCCACGTCCGCGCCGGAAGCCGTCGGTGCCCACCGGAAACATCCCCCCCAACGGTTTACCGGACGCCGGCGAGGACGGCTTGGTGTCGCGTCCGCCGCGCCGGGTTATGCTGGCGGGGGCACGGACCTGCGGTTTCGGGAGGGAGGACCGGACGATGAACGGCGCGGACACGAGGCTCGGCATCGGGGTCATCGGCTCCGGAGGGATGGGCGGACGGCACGCCCGCAACCTCGCGCGGCGCGTCGTCGGGGCGCGCGTCGCCGCGATCATGGACGTGGACCGGGAGCGGGCCGGGGCCGTCGCCGCCGAGTGCGGGGGCGCGGAGGTCACCACCGACCCGCACGCGCTCATCCGCGACGCCGCCGTCCAGGCGGTGGTGATCGCATCGCCCGACCCGACGCACGCGGACCTCGCGGTGGCCTGCATCGAAGCGGGCAAGCCGGTGCTGCTCGAGAAGCCGCTCGGGGTCGGCCTCGACGACGCCAAGCGGGTGCTCGACGCCGAAGCCGCGGGCGGGCGGCGGCTGGTCCAGGTCGCCCTGATGCGCGAGTTCGACCCGCGCCACGCCGCCCTCAAGCGGGCAGTGGACGAGGGCGCGCTCGGGCGCCCGCTCCTCTTCCGCGGCCTGCACCGGCACTGGCGCTTCGCGCCCGTGCGCAGCGCGGTGGAGGTGATCGTGAACTCCGCCGTCCACGACATCCACTCCGCGCGCTGGCTGATGGGCGACGAGATCGTGGAGGTGTACGCCGCCCACGTCCCGGCCGCGCCGCACGAGCCCGAGACCGCGCGCCTGGTCCTGCTGCAGCTCAAGTTCCGGGGTGGCGGACTCGGCGCCATCGAGGTGGACATGGACTCAGGCTACGGCTACGAGGTGACGGCGGAGGTGTCCGGGGAGAGCGGCAGGATGAGCACCCCCGCCTTCACGAGCCCCGTGCTGCGCCAAGCAGGCGCGGCGGCGCGCGCGGTGGAGCCCGACTGGCTCGAGCGCTTCGAGGAGGCCTACCGCATCGAGGCCGAAGCGTGGGTGCAGGCGGCGGGCGCCGGGGGCGCGGCCGGGGCCAGCGTGTGGGACGGCTACGCGGCGATGCTGGTCTCGGACGCCGCCGCGCGCTCGCTCGAATCGGGGCGGGCCGAAGCGGTGCGCGACGAGCCGCGCCCGGCCCTCTACCGGACCTGAGGCGCGGCACCGCGCAAGACACCCGGGCGCCGGGCCCGGGTCCATCCTTAAGCAGGGGGCAGAAAGAGGAGGAAGCGGCATGGACGTAGCGGGACACGCGGCGCTGGTCACGGGCGGCGGCTCGGGCATGGGCGCGGAGACGGCGCGCGCCCTCGTGCGCGCGGGCGCGCGGGTGGCGGTGCTGGACGTGAACGACGACGGCGCGGCGGCGGTCGCGGCCGAGACGGGCGCCCTCGCGCTGCACTGCGACGTGACGGACGCGGCGAGCGGCGAGGCTGCGGTGGCGGCGGCGCGCGAGGCGCACGGACCCGCGCGCATCCTCGTCAACTGTGCGGGGGTGGGGACCCCCGGCCGGATCGTGTCGCGCAGCGGGCCGCTGCCGCTCGAGGACTACGTGCGGGTGGTCCAGATCAACCTCGTCGGCACCTTCAACCTGCTGCGGCTCGCCGCCGCCGGCATGACGGAGCTCGAGCCGGTGAACGACTCGGGCGAGCGCGGGGTGATCGTCAACACCGCCTCCGTCGCCGCCTACGACGGGCAGGTGGGGCAGGCGGCCTACGGCTCGTCCAAGGGCGGGGTGGTGGCCCTCACCCTGCCCGCCGCGCGCGAGCTGGCGCAGTTCGGCATCCGGGTGCTCACCATCGCGCCCGGCCTGGTCGAGACGCCGATGATGCGCGCGCTGCCCGAGGACATCCAGAAGAGCCTCGGCGACTCGGTGCCGTTCCCGCGGCGGCTCGCCCACCCGCACGAGTTCGCGCGGCTGGTGCTGCACATCATCGACAACACCATCCTCAACGGCGAGACCATCCGCATGGACGGCGCCCTGCGGCTCGCCCCCCGCTAGGCCGGCGGGGGCGGGCGCCGGACCCCCGAGAGGGGTGACGGTGCGCGCGGCGGCGTTGCGGTGGGCGTCCGGATTCCGTAGCATCCGCCGCTCGCGCCGGGGCGGGCCCCGGCAGCAGGAGACCGGCGTCCGAAACATGGCCAGGCAGAGCAAGCCCGCCGAGCGGCGGGCCGACGAACTCGACACCTTCCCCAAGCTGCTCCTCGACAACGCGGAGCGGTTCCGGGGGCTTCCCGCGATCCGCGAGAAGGAGTTCGGGATCTGGCAGTCGTGGACCTGGGACCAGGTGCTGGGCGAGGTCGAGGCGCTGGCGGGCGGGCTCGCCGCGCTCGGCTTCGAACGCGGCGACAAGCTCGCCGTCATCGGCGACAACCGCCCGCGGCTCTACTGGGCGATGTGCGCGGCGCAGGCGCTCGGCGGCGTGCCCGTGCCGATGTACCAGGACTCGGTGGCCGACGAGCTGGCCTACGTGGTCGAGCACTGCGGCGCGCGCTTCGCCGTGGTGCAGGACCAGGAGCAGGTGGACAAGCTGCTCGAGGTGGGCGAGCGCTACCGGGGCATCGAGAAGATCGTGTACCTGTGGCCGAAGGGCCTTCGCCACTACGATCAGGACTCCATCCGCGACTTCCGCGACGTGCAGGCCGAGGGCCGCGAGTACCTCGGCGCGCGCCCCGGCTTCTTCCGCACCGAAGCCGCCAAGGGCGCGGGCGCGGACACCGGCATCATCCTCTACACCTCCGGCACCACCGGCCGCCCCAAGGGGGTGGTGCTGACGAACGACAACGTGCTGCGGCAGTCGTGGGCGGGGATCGAGTTCGAGGAGATCGGGCGGGACGAGGACATCCTGGCCTACCTGCCGATGGCGTGGGTGGGCGACAACATCTTCTCCTACGCGCAGTCCTACCTCGCGGGCTTCTGCGTGAACTGCCCGGAGAGCGCGTCCACCGTGATGACCGACCTCTCCGAGATCGGCCCCACGCTCTACTTCGCCCCGCCGCGCGTGTTCGAGAACCTGCTGACCAGCGTCACCATCCGCATGGAGGACGCGGGGCGGCTCAAGCGCGCCCTCTACCGCTACTTCATGGAGGTGGCGCGGCGGGTGGGGGCGCGCCTGCTCGACGGCGAGCCGGTGCCGGCCGGCGACAGCCTGCGCTACCGGCTCGGCAACCTGCTGGTGTACGGGCCATTGCGCAACACGCTCGGGCTCTCGCGGGTGCGGATCGCCTACACCGCGGGCGAGGCCATCGGCCCCGACATCTTCGACTTCTACCGCTCCATCGGCATCAACATCAAGCAGCTCTACGGGCAGACCGAGGCGTCGGTGTTCGTGACCATCCAGCCGAACGGCGAGGTGGACCCGAACACGGTGGGCCGCCCGCTGCCCAACGTGGACCTCAAGGTGACGGACGACGGCGAGGTGCTCTACCGCAGCCCAGGGGTGTTCCGCGAGTACTACAAGAACCCCGAGGCCACGGCCGAGACCCGCGACCAGGAGGGCTGGGTGCACACCGGCGACGCGGGCATCATCGACGCGCGCGGGCACCTTCGCATCATCGACCGCGCGAAGGACGTGGGCAAGCTCAACGACGGCACCCTGTTCGCGCCCAAGTACCTCGAAAACAAGCTCAAGTTCTTCCCCTACGTCAAGGAGGCGGTGTGCTTCGGCGACGGCCGCGACCGGGCGACCGCCTTCGTCAACATCGACCTCGACGCGGTCGGCAACTGGGCGGAGCGGCGCGGCATCGCCTATTCGAGCTACCAGGAGCTGGCCGGCCACCCCGACGTGTACGACCTCGTGGGGGAGTGCATCGAGCGGGTGAACGGCGACCTGGCGGCGGACCCGCAGCTCGCGGGCTCGCGCATCGCGCGCTTCCTCATCCTGCACAAGGAGCTGGACGCGGACGACGGCGAGCTGACGCGCACGCAGAAGGTGCGCCGGCGCATCATCGCCGACCGCTACGCGGTGCTCATCGACGCGCTGTACGGGGACGCGGAGCGGTGCCGCATCGACACCGAGGTCACGTTCGAGGACGGGCGCAAGGGGTCGATCGGGGCGGACCTCCTCATCCGCGATGCGGGCGGGGCCGGGGCGCGCGCGGCATGAGCGCGGGAGCGAACGGCGGCGTGGGCGGCGCGCGGGCGAACGGCGGCGGCGGCGCGGAGGTGCTGCTCGACATCCAGGGCATCTCGCTCTCGTTCGGCGGCGTGCGCGCCATCGACGGGGTGAGCTTCGACATCCGCAAGGGCGAGGTGCGCGCCATCATCGGCCCCAACGGCGCCGGCAAGAGCTCGATGCTCAACGTCATCAACGGCTTCTACCACCCGCAGCAGGGCACCATCACCTGGCGCGGGGTGCCGCGCGCGCGCATGCGCCCGCACCAGGCGGCGGCCTCCGGCATCGCCCGCACCTTCCAGAACATCGCGCTGTTCAAGGGCATGACGGTGCTCGACAACCTCATGACCGGGCGCAACCTCAAGATGCGCCGCAACTTCCTTTGGCAGGCGCTCTACCTCGGGCCGGCGCGGCGCGAGGAGATCGAGCACCGCGAGGCGGTGGAGCGGGTCATCGACTTCCTCGAGATCCAGGCCATCCGCAAGACGCCGGTGAGCCGCCTGCCCTACGGCCTGCAAAAGCGGGTGGAGCTCGGGCGCGCGCTCGCCGCCGAGCCCGAGATGCTGCTGCTGGACGAGCCGATGGCGGGGATGAACACCGAAGAGAAGGAGGACATGTGCCGCTTCGTCCTCGACACCAACGACCAGTTCGGCACCACCATCGTGCTGATCGAGCACGACATGGGGGTGGTGATGGACATCTCGGACCGGGTGGTGGTGCTCGACTACGGGCAGAAGATCGCCGACGGCACGCCCGATGAGGTGCGGGCCGACCAGCGGGTGATCGACGCCTACCTCGGCGTGGCCCACGACGACGACCCGGTGCAGGCATGATGGAAATACTGTTCGCTATCTTCGTCGCGCCCTTCCTCGACATGTGGGGGGAGCCGGTGTTCCTGGCCGAGGTGGCCATCAACGGCCTCCTCACCGGGGTCATGTACTCGCTGGTGGCGCTCGGCTTCGTGCTCATCTTCAAGGCGTCGGAGATCTTCAACTTCGCGCAAGGGGTGATGGTGCTGTTCGCGGCGCTCTCGCTGGTCGGGCTGATGGAGCTCGGGGTGCCGACGTGGCTCGCGGTGATCCTGGCGCTCGGCATCATGGTGGTGCTGGCGCTCGTCATCGAGCGGGTGATGCTGCGCCCGCTGGTGAACCAGGACCCCTTCATCCTGTTCATGTCCACCATCGGGCTCACCTTCTTCCTCGAGGGGTTCGGCGAGACGCTGTGGGGCAGCAACGTCAAGCGCCTCGACGTCGGCATCCCCGAGGACACGCTGTTGTTCCAGGGGGTGCTGCTCAACCAGTTCGACATCGTGGCCGCCGTGGTGGGGGCGGCGCTGGTGATCGGGCTCGCCGTGTTCTTCACCAAGACCGCCATCGGGCGCGCGCTGCGGGCGGTGGCGGACGACCACCAGGCGGCGCTGGCCGTCGGCATCCCCCTGAAGACCATCTGGGTCATCGTGTGGTCGGTGTCGGGCGGGGTGGCGCTGGTCGCGGGCATCATGTGGGGGGCGAAGAGCGGGGTGCAGTTCTCGCTCTCGCTCATCGCGCTGAAGGCGCTGCCGGTGCTGATCCTGGGCGGGCTCACCTCCATCTCGGGGGCGATCGTGGGCGGGCTCATCATCGGGGTGGGCGAGAAGCTCGCGGAGATCTACTGGGGGCCGCTCTTCGGCGGGGCCATCGAGAACTGGTTCGCCTACATCCTCGCGCTCGCGTTCCTGCTGGTCCGCCCGCAGGGGCTGTTCGGCGAGCGGATCATCGAGCGGGTGTAGGGTCGGGCGCAGGGGCAGAGGAACGCAGGCAGATGATTTACCGCGAAGCAGGCCAGTTCAAGACGTCGTACGCCGCCGATCAGGCGGTGCTGCCCATCGCGCAGGACCGATGGGGGGTGATCCTGGTCGTGGCGGTGATGTTCGCGGTGCCCCTGGTGGCGAACGAGTACATGCTGCAGGCGGTGCTCATCCCCTTCCTCATCCTCGCCCTCGCCGCCATCGGGCTCAACCTGCTCACGGGGTACGCGGGC
>CAZSPS010000294.1:0-14208 GCA_964608875.1 uncultured Ectothiorhodospiraceae bacterium | reverse complement strand
GAGGGGCTGAGCCGCGACCTCAACTACAATGTCATGTTCTCGCCGCGCGGCGTCATCAACGTCTTCCACACCGACGCCCAGCGCGATTACTGGGTGCGCCGGCACAACGGCATGCGCTACGCCGGCATAGACGCGGAACTGCTGACCCGCGCCGACCTGGCGCGGCTCGTCCCGGCGCTCAACCTCTCGCCGGACATCCGCCATCCCATCGTCGGCGGCGTGATGCAGCCGCGCGGCGGCGTCGCCCGCCACGATGCCGTCGCATGGGGCTATGCGCGCGCCGCCGACGCGCTCGGGGTGGACATCGTGCAGGACTGCGAGGTCACGGGCTTGCGCATCGAGGGCGGGCGCATCGCCGGGGTCGAGACCGCGCGCGGCGCCATCGAGGTGGAGCGGGTGGGCCTCGCCGTCGCCGGCAACTCCGGGCGGGTGGCGGGGCTTGCGGGCCTCACCCTGCCGGTCGAGTCGCACGTGTTGCAGGCGTTCGTGACCGAGCCGGTGAAGCCGCTCCTGCACCACGTGGTGACGAGCGGCGCCATCCACTGCTACGTGAGCCAGACCGACAAGGGCGAGGTGCTGCTCGGGGGGGACATCGACGGCTACAACTCCTACGCCCAGCGCGGCAACCTGCCGGCGATCGAGCATGTGGCCCAGGCCGCGCTCGCGATGTACCCCGCGCTCGGCCGGCTGCGGGTGCTGAGGACGTGGGGGGGCGTCATGGACATGTCGATGGACGGCAGCCCCATCATCGGCAAGACCCCGGTCGAGGGCCTCTACCTGAACGGCGGCTGGTGCTACGGCGGCTTCAAGGCCACCCCCGGCTCGGGGTGGGTGTTCGCGCACACCATCGCGCACGACGAGCCGCACGAGCTGAACGCGGGCTTCGCCCTGGACCGGTTCGCCTCCGGGCGCACGCTGGACGAGCTGGGCGCGGGGCCGACCCCCAATGCGCACTAGCGGGGAAGGGATGCGGGCGCGGAGGGCGATGCGGTGCTGCTGATCCCCTGCCCGCACTGCGGCGACCGGGCGCAGGTCGAGTTCACCTACGGCGGCGATGCGGCGAAGACGCGCCCGCGGGACGGCGCCGACGCCGCCGCGTGGTACGACTACGTGTACCTCCGCGCCAACCCGCGCGGCCCGCACCGGGAGTGGTGGCAGCACCACGCCGGCTGCCGGCGGTGGTTCCGGGTGACCCGCGACACCGCCACCCACGCCGTGCTCGGAGCCGAACCCGCCGACCCGCCGTCCGCTCCTGCCGCCGCACCCTCCGGCTCCGTGCCCCCGTCCCGCGACGGCGGAGGAGGGCGGGGCGCATGAGGGCGCAGCGCTTCCGGAACCTCGCGGGGGGGCTCGTCGACCGCAGCGAGCTCATCGAGTTCACGTTCGACGGCCGGCCCTGCTTCGGCTACCGGGGCGATACCCTCGCCTCGGCCCTGCTCGCGCACGGCGAGCGCCGCTTCGCCCGCAGCTTCAAGTACCACCGCCCGCGCGGGGTGATGGCGGCGGGGGCGGAGGAGCCGAACGCGCTCGTCACGGTGGGGGAGGGCGCGCACGCCGAGCCCAACCTCAAGGCGACCGAGGTGGAGATCGAGCCGGGCATGGCCGCCCGCAGCCAGAACCGCTGGCCCTCGCTCGCGTTCGACCTGGGCGCGGCGGCGGGCCTCGTCTCCGCCCTGCTGCCGGCCGGCTTCTACTACAAGACGTTCATGTGGCCGCCTCGCGGCTGGCTCTTCTACGAGCGGTTCATCCGGCGCGCGGCGGGGCTCGGGCGCGGCCCCGAGCTCGCCGACCCCGACCGCTACGAGAGGGCGCACGCCTTCTGCGACGTGCTGGTGGTGGGGGGCGGCCCCGCCGGCATCGCCGCCGCCGCGGCCGCCGCCGAGACGGGGGCGCGCACCGTGTTGGTCGAGGACTCGCCCGCGCTCGGCGGGTCGCTCCGGGGCGAGCGCCGCTTCGCCGGCGGGCGCCCGCTCATCGAGTGGATCGGCGAGCTCGAGCGCCGTCTTCGCGCCGACCCGCGGGTCACCGTGCTCACCCGCGCCACCGCCTTCGGCTACTACGACGGCAACCTCGTGGCGGTGGCGGAGCGGTGCGCCGCACCCGCACCCGCCTCCGCGCGTCAGCGCCTGCACCTGGTGCGCGCGCGCGAGGTGGTGCTGGCGACGGGCGCGCACGAGCGCCCCATCGTCTTCCCCGGCAACGACCGCCCGGGGGTGATGCTCGCCTCGGCCGCCCGCACCTACGCCAACCGCTACGCGGTGCGGGTCGCGACCCGCGCGGTGGTGTTCGCCGCGCACGACTCCGCCTGCGCGGCGGCGGCGGACGTGGCGCGCGCCGGGGTGGAGGTGGCGGCGGTGGTGGACGCCCGGCCGGGCGGCCCCGCACCCGAGTGGCGCGCGGTGCTCGACGCGCTCGGCATCGAGTGCCTGCCCGGCCACGTGGTGGCGAAGACGCGGGGGTCGGGCCGGGTGCGCGGGGTGGTGGTGCGCCGCCTCGAACGCGGCGGAGAGGGAGAGGGCGGGGGCGAGCGGCTCGCGGGCCCGGCGCGGCGCATCGCGTGCGACGCCGTGCTGGTCGCGGGCGGCTGGTCGCCCGCGGTGCACCTGGTCGCCCAGTCGCAGGGCCGGCTTGCCTGGCGCGACGACTTGGGCGCCTTCGTCCCCGCGGAGTCCGGCCGGCCGCGGCAGCGGTGGGCGGGCGCGCTCACCGGCGAGCTGCCGCTCGCCGCCGCCTGGGAGTCGGGGCGCCGGGCGGGGGCGGATGCGGCGCACGCCCTCGGCATCGGCCGCGAAGACCGGGACGGACCTCCGGACCGGGACGGGTATGGCGGCGCGGCGGTCCTCCCCCCGCTCGATCCGGACCCGGACGGCGGCCCGGAGCCGTGCGGCGCGCCGTCCGCCGCCGCCCCCGAGCCCCTGTGGGCGGTGCCGGGTCCGGGGACGAAGGCGTTCGTGGACTTCCAGAACGACGTGACCGCAGCCGACGTCGAGCTGGCGGTGCGCGAGAGCTACGCCTCCGTCGAGCACTTGAAGCGCTACACCACGCTCGGCATGGGCACGGACCAGGGCCGCACCAGCAACATCAACGGCCTCGCCCTGCTCGCGCGCGCGCGCGGCGCGCCCGTGCCCGACGTGGGCCACACCACGTACCGCCCCCCCTTCGCCCCCGTCACCCTGGGGTTGCTCGCGGGGCCGGAGACCGGCCCCCGCCTCGCCCCGGTGCGCGAGACGCCGATGCACGACTGGCACGCGGCGGCGCTCGCCGGTGTGGAGCGGGGGCTGCGTCCGGCGGGCCTGTGGCTGCGCCCCCACTCCTACCCGCGCGCGGGCGAGAGCGCGTCCGCCGCCGCCCTGCGCGAGGCCCGGCACGTGCGCGAGGCGGTGGGGATCGTGGACATCTCGACGCTCGGCAAGATCGAGCTCGACGGGCCGGACGCGGCCGAGTTCCTGGAGCGGGTGTACGTGAACCGGTGGCGCTCCCTGCCTGCCGGCCGCAGCCGCTACGGGCTGATGCTGCGCGAGGACGGCCACGTGCTCGACGACGGCACCGCCACCCGGCTCTCCGAGCGGCGCTTCTACATGACGACCACCACCGCCGAGGCCGCCCACGTGCTCCGGCATCTCGAGTTCCATGCCCAGACGGTGTGGCCGGAGCTCGCCGTGCGCATGGTGGACGTGACCGACCAGTGGGCGGCGATGGCGCTCGCAGGGCCGCGCAGCCGCGAGGTGCTGGCCGCCGCGGTGGACGGCGCGGGCGGCGGGAACGGCGGTGCGGCGGGCGGCGGCGACGCGCGCGCGCGGATCGAGTCCCTCGCCTGGATGGGCTGCCTCGAGACCGGTATCGCGGGGGCGCCTGCGCGCGTGCTCCGCGTCACGTTCTCGGGCGAGCTCGGCTACGAGGTGCACGTGCCGGCGGACTGGGGGCTCGCGGTCTGGGAGCGGCTCCTCGAGTGCGGCGCGCCGTTCGGCATCGCCCCCTACGGCACCGAGGCGATGGGCATCCTGCGGATCGAGAAGGGGCACGTGGCGGGGCCGGAGATCGACGGCCGCACGACCCCGCACGACCTCGGGCTCGAGCGCATGCTGCGCCCCGGCGGGGGCTACGTCGGGCACTGGGGCCTCGGCCGGCCGGCGCTCGCCGCGCCGGGGCGCAAGCGGCTCGTGGGGCTCAAGTCGAAGACGGGCGCGCCGATCCCGCCCGGCGCCCAGCTCATCGACCAGCGCCAAGCGGTGCGCTTCGAGCGCGGGGACGCCGCGCTCACCTCGCTCGGGCACGTGACTTCCGCCGCCTCGAGCCCCGCCGTGGGCGCCGAGATCGCGCTCGCGCTCGTGCGCGGGGGCCGGGAGCGCCTGGGCGAGACGCTGATCGGGGCGTCGCCGGTCACCGGCGAGAGCGTCCCCGTGCTGGTGTGCGACCCGGTGTTCTTCGACCCCGAGGGCGCGCGCGCCCGCGCCTGACCGCCGACGCCGCGCGGCGCCCTTGACAGCCGCCCGCGCCAATCCCCAGAATGCGCGCCTTCTCGGGGCCATAGCTCAGCTGGGAGAGCGCTACAATGGCATTGTAGAGGTCGGCGGTTCGATCCCGCCTGGCTCCACCACACCCCGCCGCCCACCCGCCCGATCCGACCCGTCCCCATCGTCTAGAGGCCCAGGACACTGCCCTTTCACGGCAGCGACGGGGGTTCGACTCCCCCTGGGGACGCCAACCGCCGCAGACGAACAAAGGGTTGACTTTGCCCTCGGGAGCGCCCAACATCCGCACTGCGCCCGGCCCCGAAGCACGGTCGCGGCGCTTCACTCGTTTCGATTCGAGACCCTCGAAGACCGCATCGACAAAGCCCGTCCCGACTCCATTCCGGTCGAAATCCAACTCACCGCAAGGGAGCACCCGCACCGTCTCCGGACCTCCGGGGCAGGGCGGGGGCCGGGCCGCGCGTTTTCATCACTTCCCCTCTGCATTCATGGAGGCACCATGACGACCAACGGAACCGTGAAATGGTTCAACCCGACCAAGGGTTACGGGTTCATCGCGCCGGACGACGGCTCGAAGGACGTGTTCGTACACATCTCCGCCGTGGAGAGAGCCGGACTGCGAAGCTTGCAGGAAGGCCAGCGGATCAGCTTCACGAGCCAGCGCGACCGCCAGGGCCGCTTCTCGGCTGAAGACCTGCAGATGGCCGACTGACCGTTCCGGCGCCTCCGGCGCTCGCCGCCGGGGGCGCCGGCCGCCATCCCGTCCCCTCTCCTCCGCCGGAGGAGGGGGGAACGCGGCCGGGGGTGCCTCTCAGCCGAGCACCTCGCGGTTGACTACGTTCGCCGGATCGAGTTTTCCGTCGAAGCAGTCCACCACGTTCTGCGCGCACGCGGCCCCCATGCGGAACATCGACTCTTCGGTGACGCCCGCAGAGTGCGGGCTCACCAGGATGTTGTCGAGCGCGAACAGCGGGTCGTCCGGGGTCGCGGGCTCGGTCTCGAACGCGTCGATGGCCGCCGCCGCGATGGTGCGCCGGCGGAGCGCGTCCACCAGCGCCGCCTCGTCCACGATCCCGCCCCGCGCCGTGTTGACGACGTAGGCGGTGGGCTTCATCGCGGCGAGCTCCGCCGCGCCCACCATGCCCGCCGTCTCCTCCGTCTTCGGGCAGTTGACGGAGAGGAAGTCGAGCTCGGGCAGCACCGCGCGCCAGTCCGGGGTCGGCTCAGCGCCGGCGGCGGCGATGGCGTGCGCGTCCGCATACGGGTCGTGCACCAGCACCTGCATGTCCATCGCCAGGCACCGCTTGGCGAGCAGCTGCCCGATGCGCCCGAACCCCAGGATCAGCACCTTGCGCCCCGCGAGGTCCACGGCCCGGTTCTCGAAGCGCACCCCCCAGTTGCCCCGGCGCACCTCGCGGTCGAACAGCACCCCGTGCTTGGCGAGCGAGAGCATGAAGAAGAGCGAGTGCTCGGCCACGGTGACGGAGTTGGCGGTGCCGGTCACCGTGAGGGGGATGCCGGCCGCGGTGAGGGCGGCGACGTCGACGGAGTCGTAGCCGACCCCGTGGCGCGAGGCCACCCGCAGCCGCTCCGCGTTGCCCACGATGCGGGCGGTGAACGGCGCCACCCCCAGGATCGCCGCGTCGTAGTTCGCGATGTGCTGGAGGATGTTGTCCTCGGAGAGCTCGGTGAAGCGCTCGTACTCCACGTCCTCGCGCGCGTCCAGCACCGAGCGGATGCCCTCGCTCACCGGCATCTGGATCATCACCCGTTTCTTCGCCGTCATGTCCGTCCTCCGCCGGTGGTAGTGGTGCGGGCGGCGAGCGCCTGCAGCGCCGCCCACGTCTCTTCCTCGATCTCGACCCCGCGCTCGAGCCGGCGCCGGGTGCGCTCGGCCTCGATCTCGCCCGGGTAGTAGACCCGCTCGAAGCCCTCGGCGGGGGGCGTCGCGTTGAGGTAGGCGGCGAACTCCGCCACCTCGCGCCGGAAGGTGTCGAGGGGCCGGAACGCCTCCACCCGGAACGCGGCCATGAACACCCCGTCGTTGTGGGGGCCGTCCGGGTCCACCCCGAAGCCGAGCCCGGTCAGCACCCCCGACAGGATCTCGATCATCGCCGACAGCCCGTAGCCCTTGTGGCCCTCGGGGCCGCCGAGCGGGAGCACCGCGCCGCCCGCCGCGAGCGAGTTCGGGTCCGTGGTGGCGCGGCCCTCGGCGTCCACCAGCCATCCCTCGGGCACCGGCTCGCCGCGCGAGGCCGCCACCTTGAGCTTGCCGGCGGCGGCGGCCGAGGTCGCGATGTCGATGAAGAACGGCGCCTCGAGGTCCGAGGGCATGGCGATGCAAAGCGGGTTGGTGCCGAGCCGCGGCACCCGCCCCCCGAACGGGGCGACGGCCTTGGCGGTGCGCCCGGAGTCGGCGGTCATGATCCCGATCATGCCCGCTTCGGCCGCCATCAGCGCGTAGTCGGTGAGGCGTCCGACGTGGCTCTGGCGGCGCACCGTGGTGGCCGCCACGTCGTTGCGGGCGGCCTTGTCGATGGTCATGCGCATCGCGCGCTCGGAGACCACGAAGCCGAAGCCGAAGTGGCCGTCGACGACCGCCGTCGCCGCGCTCTCGCGCACCACCTCGAACGGCGCGCCGGGCACGATGTGGCCCTTGGCGATACGGTCGACGTAGGTGGGGATGAGGATGACCCCGTGCGAGTCGTGGCCGGCGAGGTTGGCGGCCACGCAGTGGCGCGCGACGGTGGCGGCTTCGTCTTCGCTCGCACCCGCCGCGCGCAGCAGGCGGGCCGCGAGGTCTTCGAGCTCCGGGGCGGCGACGACCGGCATCGCCTCAGCCGTCCGCCGTCCGCGCCGCCGCCGCTCCCTCCTCCTCCGCGCCGGCCTTGGCGAGCGGGGTGGCGAAGCGGAGCTCGAGGTCCCACGGCAGGTGGATCCAGGTGTCCTGGCCGACTTCCATGACGAAGGTGTCGACCAGGGGCCGCCCCTGCGGCTTGGCGTACACCGTCGCGAAGTGGGCGCGGGGGTACAGCTCCCGGAGCGCGGCGAGCGTCTTGCCGGTGTCCGCGAGGTCGTCCACCACCAGCGTGCGCGCGCCGCCGTCCGCGCCGCCGTTGCCGCCGGCGCCGCCGGCGGGCGGGGCCTTGAGGACCGTGAGCTCGCCCTGCGTCATGTGGTCGTAGGAGACGATGCACACCGTATCGACGAGCCGCACCTCGAGCTCGCGCGCCACGATGCACGCCGGCACCATCCCGCCGCGGGTCACCGCCAGGACCCGCTCCCACGGGCCCTGCCCGGCGAGCCGTCCGGCGAGCGTCCTGGCGTCCCGGTGCAGCTGCTCCCAGGAGACGGGGAACTCGCCGGGTGCGGCGGCGCTCACGGCGCGGGGCGGGCGCCGCCGCCGTGCGGCGCGTGCGGTGTACGGGCGGTGGGACGGATGCGGTTCATGCCGGTGCCGAGCTCCGTTGCAACTCCCTCGGGTGCGCCCGGCCCGTGCGCACGCCGGTGCCGCGGATGGTAGGGTAAGCTGCGCCGGGCCGCAATTTCGCCCGGCCGCGGTGTCGTCCGCCCGGGGCGCCGCGGGTTGCAGGCCGGGGTCCTCGGGTCCATGCGATACGTCAGCACGCGGGGGGGCTCGCCGCCCGTTCCGTTCCGTACGGCGCTCATGTCCGGCCAGGCCCCGGACGGGGGGCTGCTGATGCCTGAGCGCATCCCCGACGTGTCGGAGCGGCTCGCGTCGTGGCGCGGGCTTGCCTACCCCGAGCTGGCCTTCGAGGTGCTGCGGCCGTTCGCGGACGACCTGCCGGAGGCGGACCTGCGCGAGTTGGTGGAGCGCAGCTACGCCTGCACCGGCGCGCCCGGCGCGGACGCGGCGCACGGCTTCGACACGCCGGACGTGGCGCCGCTCGCCGACGCGGGCGGCGGCCTCTACCTGCTCGAGCTGTTCCACGGGCCGACCCTGGCGTTCAAGGACCTCGCGCTGCAACTCCTCGGCAACCTCTTCGACTACGAACTGGCGCGCTCGGGCGAGACCCTGAACGTCCTCGGCGCGACCAGCGGCGATACCGGCAGCGCCGCGATCGCGGCCCTGCGCGGGAAGGCCAACGTGCGGGTGTTCATCCTGTTCCCCGAGGGGCGCACGAGCCGGCTGCAGGAGCTGCAGATGACGACGGTGCCGGACGCGAACGTGCACTGCCTCGGGATCGAGGGCACGTTCGACGACTGCCAGCGCATCATGAAGAGCCTGTTCCACGACGCCGGGTTCAAGGCGAGGTGGCGGCTCGGCGCCGTCAACTCGGTGAACTGCGTGCGTCTGCTGGCCCAGGTGGTGTACTACTTCCATGCGTGGCTGCGCCTGCCGCCGCCGGCCGCGGGTGCGGGCGCGGGGGGCGGCGCGCCCGAGGTGGACTTCGCCGTCCCCACCGGCAACTTCGGCGACGTGTTCGCGGGCTTCCTCGCGGCCGAGATGGGGCTGCCCGTGGGGCGGCTCGTCCTCGCCACCAACGAGAACGACATCCTCGACCGCTTCTTCCGCACCGGCGTCTACCGGCCGGGCGCGGTCCACCGCACCCCGAGCCCCTCCATGGACATCCAGGTCGCGAGCAACTTCGAGCGCTTCCTGTGGTGGCGCCTCGGCCGGGACCCCGCCGCGGTGCGCGCCTTCATGACGGCGTTCGAGGCCGAGGGCGAGGCCCGCCTCGACGACGACGGCCGTCCGCCGTCCACGCGCATCGTGTCGGGGCGCGCGGACCGGGCCGAGACCCTGGCCACCATCGAGCGCTGGCGCCGCGAGCGCGGCCGCCTGCTCGACCCGCATACGGCGGTGGGGGTGAAGGTGGCGGAGGAGCGGCGGCGCCCCGGCGTGCCTGCCGTGTGCCTCGCGACCGCCCACCCCGGCAAGTTCCCCGACACCGCCCCGGCGGACGCGAGGGCCGAGGCGGCGCACCCGCGCCTCGCCGGGCTCGAAGCGCTCCCGGCCCGCAAGACCGTGCTGCCGAACGACGCGGCGCGGGTCGCCCGGCACATCGCGGAAGTGTGCGCCTGAGCGCGCGCCGCCCGCCGCTACCCACTACCATACTGCCCACCATCGCCATCACCATCACCACCACCAACCACTGACTACCAACCACCGGCTGCCGGACCGGAAGACGGACGGAAGACGGACGACAAGCAAGAAGGAGGAAGCATGGAACTCGGACTCGAAGGCAAGGTCGCGGTCGTGACCGGCGGCAGCGAGGGGATCGGCAAGGCGGCGGCCCTCAGGCTCTGCGAGGAGGGGGCGCGGGTGGTCATCTGCGCGCGCCGCGCCGACGTCCTCGAACGGGCGGCCGAGGACATCCGCGCCCGCACCGGCGGCGAGGTGCTGGCGGTGCCGGGCGACGTGTGCCGCGACGAGGACGTGGAGCGGGTGGTGTCCGCCGCCTTGGAGCGCTTCGGCGGCATCGACATCCTGGTGAACAACGCCGGCGGCTCGCGCGCCCATCCGTTCCTGGAGGCGTCCGATGCGATCTGGCGCGAGGACCTCGAGATCAAGGTGTTCGGCGCCATCCGCTTCTCGCGCGCGGTGCTGCCCCACCTGCGGGAGCGGGGCGGCGGGCGCATCGTCAACATGACGACCCCGGGCGGCAAGGCGCCGGGCGCGGGCGCGCTGCCCACCTCGGCGAGCCGCGCCCTCGGCATCAACCTCACCAAGGCGATGGCGAACGAGTTCGCGCCGGAGAACGTCCTGGTCAACACCATCTGCCTCGGCCTCATCAAGTCCGCCCAGCACGAGCGGCGCTGGCAGGGCGGCGGCGCGCGCGACGGCGAGTCCCTGGACGAGTACTACGCGCGCATGGGGGCGGCGAACGTCCCGCTCGGCCGCTACGGCGAGGCGGAGGAGGTCGGCGACCTGGTGGCCTTCCTCGCCTCCGAGCGCGCCGCCTTCATCACCGGCACGGCCATCAACATCGACGGCGGCGCGAGCCGGGCGGTGTGAGCGCGGAGCCCGCCCCGCCCGGCGTCCGCGGCGGGCGGGATCGCGGGCGGGATGCGGGCCGGGCGGGCTGGTGTAGAATTCCGGGGTTCCGCGACAGCGGCACCCGACGGAACTGGAGGGAGAGGACGAAGTGCAGCCGAACCGATACGAAACGCCGGCCACCGTCGACGAGGCGGTAGGGCTGCTCGCGCAGGCCGGCGGCAAGGCGCGGCCGCTCGCGGGCGGTACGGACCTCATCGTGCAGATGCGTTCGGGGGCGCTCGCCCCGGAGTGCATCGTCGATCTGAAGCACATCCCGGAGCTGCTCCGGATCGAGGAGGAGGGCGGCGGCTTCCGGATCGGCGCGGCGGTGCCGGGCGCGGTAGTCGGCGAGCACGAGGGGGTGAAGGCGCTCTGGCCGGGGGTGGTCGAGGCGCTCGAGCTCATCGGCTCCACCCAGATCCAGGGGCGGGCGTCGCTCGGCGGCAACCTCTGCAACGCCTCTCCGGCCGCGGACTCCACCCCGGCGATGATCGCGGCCGCGGTCACCTGCGCCATCGCAGGGCCGGACGGGCGGCGCGAGGCCAAGGTGGAGGACATCGTGACCGCGCCCGGCAAGACCTCCCTCGGCGACGGCGAGTTCATCGTGAGCTTCTTCCTGCCGCCGCGCCCGGCGCACTCCGGCGACGCCTACCTGCGCTTCATCCCGCGCACGGAGATGGACATCGCCGTGGTCGGCGCGGGCGTGAGCCTCACCCTCGACGGCGACGGCGCCTGCACCGACGCGCGGGTGGGCCTCGGGGCGGTGGCGCCGCGTCCGCTGCTGGTGCCCGAGGCGGCGCAGGCGCTCGTCGGCACCAGGCTCGACGACGATGCGATGCAGGCGCTCGCGTCGGCCGCGAGCGCAGCGTGCGACCCCATCGACGACAAGCGGGGAACCAGGACCTACCGGATCAAGGTGGCGGGCGTGCTGGCGCGCCGCGCCGCGGGCATCGCGCTCGAGCGGGCGAGGAGCAAGTGAAGATGGCGAAGCGACACGTAACTACGACCGTCAACGGGGAGCCGAAGGAGTTCCTCTGCGAGGTGGACCAGACCCTGCTCGACGCCCTGCGCGACGAGCTCGGGCTCACCGGCAGCAAGGAGGGCTGCGGCTCCGGCGACTGCGGCGCGTGCAGCGTCATGCTCGACGGGCGGCTGGTGTGCTCGTGCCTGGTGTTCGCCGTCGAGAGCGAGGGATGCGAGGTGGA
This sequence comes from uncultured Ectothiorhodospiraceae bacterium, assembly GCA_964608875.1. Classification (GTDB taxonomy): domain Bacteria; phylum Pseudomonadota; class Gammaproteobacteria; order HK1; family HK1; genus JAJDXW01. The sequence goes on along the minus strand of CAZSPS010000294.1, from coordinate 2,530 downwards.
GACCATCGAGGGGATGGCGGACGGCGAGAAGCTCCATCCGCTGCAGACGGCCTTCCTCGAAGAGGCCGCGCTCCAGTGCGGCATCTGCACGCCGGGGTTCCTGGTGGCGGCCAAGGCGCTGCTCGACCGCGACCCCGACCCCAGCGAGACCGAGATCCGCTACTGGCTCGCCGGGAACCTCTGCCGCTGCACCGGGTACGACAAGATCGTGCGCGCGGTGCAGAAGGCGGCGGCGGAGATGCGCGCGGCCTGACCCGCGCCGGGCAAGGGCGAGGAGCGGGACGATGTCCGAGTCCGGTTTCCGGTGGGTCGGCACCCGTCCGGTGCGGCCCGACGGGGTCGACAAGGTAACGGGGCGCGCGAGCTTCGGGGCGGACTTCTCGCTGCCCGGGATGCTGGTCGGGAAGGTCCTGCGAAGCCCCCATCCCCACGCCCGCATCCGTCGCATCGACACCAGCCGGGCGCTCGCGCTGCCCGGGGTCGAGGCGGTGGTCACCGCCGACGACTTCCCCGACATTCCGGACGGGGAGCAGATGGTCGGCGAGGGTCCGATGAACTTCCGCGACCTCTCGCGCAACGTCATGGCCCGCGGCAAGGCGCTCTACGACGGCCACCCGGTGGCGGCGGTCGCGGCCACCACGCGCGCGGCGGCCGAGGAGGCGCTGGACCTCATTGAGGTCGAGTACGAGCCGCTCGCGCACGTCCTCGACGTGCTCGCCGCCATGACACCGGACGCGCCCCTGCTGCACGACGACCTCTTCACCGCGGGGGTCGACCCCAAGCCCGGCCGCCCCTCGAACGTGGCGTCGCGGGTGGAGTTCTCGCTGGGCGACCTCGAGGCCGGGTTCGAGGCCGCGGACGTGGTGGTCGAGGGCGAGTACACGACCGAGGCGGTGCACCAGGGCTACATCGAGCCCCACGCCGCCGTCGCCAGCGTGGGCGAGGACGGGCACTGCACCATCTGGTGCACGAGCCAGGGCCAGTTCATGGTGCGCGCGTACTGCGCGAAGCTGCTCGAGATCGAGAACTCGCGCATCCGCGTGGTCCCGTCCGAGATCGGCGGCGGCTTCGGCGGCAAGACCACGGTCTACGTCGAGCCGGTGGCGGTCGCGCTCTCGCGCAAGGCCGGGCGGCCGGTCAAGATCGTGATGAGCCGCGAGGAGGTGTTCCGGGCGACCGGCCCCACCTCGAGCACCCACGTGCGGGTGCGGATCGGGGCGACGAAGGACGGGCGGATCACGGCGGGCGACGCCGAGCTCAAGTACCAGGCGGGGGCGTTCCCGGGCTCGCCCGTGCAGCTCGGCTGCATGACCGCCTTCGCCCCCTACGACCTCGAGAACGTGCGGGCGGTCGGCTACGACGTGGTCGTGAACCGCCCCAAGTGCGCCGCCTACCGCGCCCCCGGCGCGCCGATGGCCGCCTTCGGGGTGGAGAGCGCGCTGGACGAGCTGGCGGAGCGGCTCGGCATGGATCCGCTCGCGCTGCGCCTCGCCAACGCGGCGCGCGAGGGGGTCCAGGCGGCCTACGGCCCGAAGTTCCGGCGCATCGGCTACGCGGAGACGGTGGAGGCGGCGCGCGCCCACGAGCACTACGCGGCCAAGCTCGGTCCGGGGCAGGGGCGGGGGGTCGCGTCGGGCTTCTGGTTCAACATCGGCGGACAGTCGAGCGCGGCCGTGCACGTCAACGAGGACGGGACCGCCGTGGTGGTGGACCCGAACCCCGACATCGGCGGCTCGCGCGCTTCGATGGCGCTCATGGCGGCGGAGGTGCTCGGCATCGACTACGACCGGGTGCGCCCCGTCATCCCCGACACCTCGTCCGTGCCGTACAGCGACATGACGGGCGGCAGCCGGGTCACCTTCGCGGTCGGCATGGCGGTGGTGGAGGCGGCGAACCAGGTGGTGGAGGAGCTGCGCCGGCGCGCCGCCAAGACCTGGGACGTGGACCCAGAGGGGGTGGTGTGGGAGAACGGCGCGGCGCGCCCGGCGAGCAGCAACGTCGGCGACTTCGAGCCGCTGCCGCTCGCGGCCATCGCGGAGCGCTCGGCGCGCACCGGGGGGCCCATCTCCGGGCAGGCGACGATCAACGCCACGGGGGCGGGGCCCGGCTTCGGCACCCACATCTGCGACGTGGAGGTGGACCGGGAGACGGGGCGGGTGACGGTGCTGCGCTACACGGCGGTGCAGGACGTGGGGCGCGCCATCCATCCGGGCTACGTCGAGGGGCAGCTCCAGGGGGGCGCCGCGCAAGGCATCGGCTGGGCGCTCAACGAGGAGTACGTGTACAACGAGCGGGGGACGCTCGAGAACCCGGGCTTCCTCGACTACCGGATGCCGGTCGCCTCGGACCTGCCGATGATCGACACCGTGCTGGTCGAGGTCCCGAACCCGCGCCATCCCTACGGGGTGCGGGGCGTGGGCGAGGTCCCCATCGTGCCGCCGCTGGCGGCGGTCGCGAACGCCATCTACCACGCGTGCGGCGTGCGCATGACCGACCTGCCGGCGTCGCCGCCGCGGCTCCTCGCCGCCCT
>CAZSPS010000293.1:0-1575 GCA_964608875.1 uncultured Ectothiorhodospiraceae bacterium | reverse complement strand
GCCCGCGCCCTCCGCCTGCCACTCGCTGAGCGGACGCCCGCTGACCTCGAACACCTCCAGCGCCCGCTGGATGCGCTGCGCGTCGTTGGGATGGATGCGCGCCGCCGCCGCCGGGTCCACGGCCGCGAGGCGCGCGTGCAGGGCGGCCCACCCTCCTCCCCCGGCGCGCGCGGCTTCGGCCTCGAGCCGCGCCCGCACCTCCGGGTGGGCGGGCGGCACGGCGGCCAGCCCGCGTTCGAGGGCGCGGAAGTAGAGCCCGGTGCCGCCGACGAGGAGCGGGATGCGCCCCTCGGCGCGGATGGCCGCCACCTCGCGCGCCGCGTCGCGCCGGAACTCCCCCGCCGAGTAGGTCTCGGTCACCTCGCGGATGTCGATGAGCCGGTGCGGGGCGCGCGCGAGCACGTGGGGCTCGGGCTTGCCGGCGCCGATGTCCATGCCCCGGTAGACCATCGCCGAGTCCACGCTCACGATGTCCACCGGCATCCGTTCGGCCAGCCGCACCGCGAGCGCGGTCTTGCCGGCCGCGGTCGGGCCCATCAGGAAGATGGCCGGGATCAAGGGGCGAGCAGCCGTTCCATCTCCCGCGCGCCGAGCTCGCGCGCGACCGGCGGGCGGAGCGTCGCGGCCTCCAGCCCCGCGAGCAGCTCCCGGAGCAAGCCGGCGCGCTCGCCGGGGCCGGCCGGCAGCGCCTGTGCGCGCGCCTGCGCCGCCAGCGCCTCCGGGAGGCCGCCGGGCCGCGCCTCGAGCGCGGCGCGCGCGAGCGCCAACGGCTCGCAGTAGCGGAGCTCGTGCGGGAGCTCGATGAGGCTCGCCGTATCCGGCCCCGTGCGCCGCAGCACGAGGCCGCAGCGGGCGGCCGCCTCGTGGTCGAAACCTTCGAGCGCCGCCTCCGCCGCGCGCACGCGGGCCGGCATGAGCAGGGGCAGGGAGCGCACTGGCTCGCCGCCGGCGGCGAGGGCGCGCGCCGCGGCCTCGCGCAGCGAGCGTTCGAGCGCGCGCGGGACGTCGAGCGCGAACACCCGCCCTTGCAGCTCGACGATGGCGTAGCGGCCTGCGACCCACGCCGCGGCCGGGTCTTCGGACCGGGGGAGGCGCGCCGCCGCGCCCGGCGCGGGGGGGCGCGCGGCCGGCCGGGAGGCGCGCGGCGAATCCGCGCGAGGCGGCGCGGACGGAGGCGCGGCGGGAGCGCGCGCGTGCGGCGCGAACAGCCCCGTGGCATAGACCGCCGCCGGCTCGCGCACCTCGCCGGAGGCGGCGCGGACCTGCGGCGCGGCGGCGCGCGCGCCGTCTTCCAGCCCCCCCTCGAGCGCGCGCCGCACGGCGGCGGCGAGGAAGTCGTGCACCTCGCGCGGCTTCCAGAACCGCACCTCGTGCTTGCCGGGATGCACGTTCACGTCCACGGCGGCCGGGTCCATGGACAGGAACAGGACCGACTCCGCCCGCCGGCCGGACGGCAGCAGCCCCTCCATGCCCATCCGCAGCGCGTGGCCGACCGCCCGGTCGCGCACCACCCGCCCGTTCAGGAAGAAGTACTGCCGCTCGGAGCCGCCCGCCCCCACCCACCCCCGCAGGTGG
>CAZSPS010000292.1:0-2527 GCA_964608875.1 uncultured Ectothiorhodospiraceae bacterium | reverse complement strand
GCGGCGATCCACACCGGAGGATGGGGTTCTTGCACCGGCCGGGGCGCGATCCGCACCGCGCCCCCGCCTTCCTCGCGCGCCACCGGCTCGCCCCTCCACGCCGCCAGCATCGCGTCCAGGGCCCGCTCGAACCGCGCCCGCTTCTCGCGCGAGGGCACGCCGAAAGCCTCGAACAGGCCGGGCCGGTAGCCCCGCCCCACTCCCACGATCACCCGTCCCGCGGAGAGCCGGTCGAGCACCGCCACCTCTTCGGCGAGGTGCACCGGATGGCGGATGGGCAGCAGGTACGAGCCCGTGCCGAGCCGGATGCGCCGGGTGCGGGCCGCCGCCGCCGCGAGCGGGAGCAGGGGCTGTGGGAGGGGCGCCGCGTCGTCGAAGTGGAACTCCGGGAGCCAGAACGAGTGGAAGCCGAGCGCCTCCGCCCGCTCCGCCTGCCGGGCGAACTGGTCCGCCGTGCCGGGCGGCCCCATGTCCCACGCCGTCACCCCGATGTGCAACCGCCCGCCGGCCGTCCCCATGCCCCTCCCCTGCGCGCTCCGGCAAGGCTATCCCATCGGGGTCGCGTGCGCCGCGCCGGGGCCGACGTGTATGGCACGCGAAGGGTCTGGAGGTCGATAGAGGAACGGGGCCGATGAGCGTTCGGGAGACGCCTCAGCCGGCGCCGTTCGGGCGGACGCGGGCGAGCAACTCCGCGCCGTCGGCGCAGCGGATGATCAGCGCGCCGGCTTCCCGCAGCTTCCCGGTGTCCGACACCGGTTCCAGACGGCGGGCCAGCTCCTCGCCCACCGCGGCGCCGAACTTGATCTCCGCCTGCTCGCGCAGCAGCGCCCGTTCCCGCACGATGCCCTGCGCGATACCCCGCTCGAAGCCCACGAGCTGCGCGTGCTCCTCCCAATCCCTCACCGTGTCGGCCCACGAAAACATGCCGCTCCCCTCCTCTTCCCCCTCGAACCAACCGCGTGTGATGGCCTCGACCTTCCCGGCGGCGAGGTCCGGAAACAGCTGCGCGACCATCGCCGACACCCACGCCCGTGCCGCCGCCCGGAACTCCCACCGAACCTCCTCGTCGGGAACCAGCTCCGGCAAACGGGCCGCCACCTCCCGCACCCGCGCCGCCGCTTCGTCCGGCGTGGCGACGGCGGCGATGCTCAGCACCGCCAGCGCCGGATTGCGCATGGTCGCATCGTCCAACGGCAGCCGGCGCAAGTCAAGCAGACGGTAGAAGCGGCCAGCCTTCATATGCGGCGTGCCGTCGGCCAGGACCGGCACGGCGTCGGCGCCGCCCTCGGTCGTCCACCGCCTGCGCCCGGTGTACACCACCACGGCCAGCATGCGCGCCTCGCCGTCGGAGTCGAGCCGACCCTGGCTCCTGAGGCGATCGTGCAGCAGGCCGAGGTAGTTCTGCGTGCGGTACACCATCCTGCGGTCCACGCTGGACTGGACCTCGATCAGCAGCAAGAGCGAGCGCACGCTGTCGCCGGCGTAGGGGATGCGCCAAGCGACATCACCGTAGCGCTGGGCGCCCTCGGAGTCGTCGTCGTCTTCCGGGCGGGTCCAGTTGGTGGGGAGCGCTATCATGTCGGTGAAGTCGAGGTGGCGGGCGAGATCGGGCGCGACGGCGCGCACCGCGTGCTCGACCGTGTGCGGCAGTGCGAACAGACGCTTCGATGCGGTGTCCATCTCCATGATGCGGACACCCTAGCGACCCGGCAGGAGCGGGACCAGAGGAACTTGTAGGGAATCGGCTCGACTTTTGTAGGATTCCGGCTCGACTTTCGTAGGCGATCCGCCGACACCGGGCGCGACACCGTCCGGTGCCGGCGCGCGGCGCCTGGGGAAATCCAAGGACCCGGGGCTGCGGATGTATACTGCGGGTATGGCCTCGCCCGCATCCTCGCCGCCGCTTCGGGACGACGACGCCGGCAAGGGCGGCGGCGACGGGGCCGGTGTGGGCGGCAGCGCCGCCGGCGCCGCCGCTGCCGCGCACGCCGCCGCCTCGCGCGCCGCGTGGATCGCGCCTTCCATCCTCGCCGCCGACTTCTCGCGCCTGGGCGAGGAAGTGGACGCGGCGGCAGCCGCCGGGGCGGACCTCATCCACTTCGACGTGATGGACGGGCACTTCGTCCCCAACCTCACGCTGGGGCCGATGGTGTGCGAGTCCCTCGCACGCCGCGGGACCGGCCCCCGGCCGCCCCTCGACGTGCACCTGATGGTGCGCCCTGCGGACCGGCTGATCGGCGAGTTCGCGGAGGCGGGGGCGGCCTGGATCACCATCCACCCCGAGAGCACGGACCGGACCGACCGCTCCCTCGCCCTCATCCGCGAACGCGGCTGCAACGCGGGCCTCGCCCTCAGCCCCGGCACCCCGCTCGACCGCGTCGCGCCAGTGCTCGACCGGATCGACCTGCTGCTCATCATGTCCGTCGAGCCCGGCTTCGGCGGCCAGTCCTTCCTCCCCGAGACGCTGCCGAAGCTGCGCGCCGCGCGCGCGCTCCTGGACCGCCACGAGGCGGCGGGCGGCCAGCCG
>CAZSPS010000291.1:0-4648 GCA_964608875.1 uncultured Ectothiorhodospiraceae bacterium | reverse complement strand
TGCTGACGGATGGGCTGGAGTTCCTGGCGATGGTTGCCGATCCGGGAGGAGTGCGGGCCGCAGCCGCGCCCGTGGTCGTGACTTTCGCCGCCGGCGCGAGCGAGGCGGCCGTGTCGCTCGCCACGGACGACGACAGCCGGGACGAGCCCGACTCGGTACTGACCCTCACGCTCGCCCCGCCTGCCGCCGGTGCGACCTGGAGCGCGGGCGACCCGGCCATCGCCTCGGTCACGGTGGCGGACGACGACGACGCGCCCGTGCTCACGGTGTCGCGTCCCGCGACGGTGGTCGAAGGCGAAGTCCTGATCTTCCCGGTCCGCCTCTCCGCGCCGACCTCGCACGCCGTCACATTCACTTACACCTTCCCCGGCATTACCACGGTCGAATCCGGCGACATCACGGACCCCGCGGGCGGAACGCTCACTTTCGAGCCGGACGTAACGGAGCTGGAGCTGCGCCTGCCCACGGTGGACGACGACGTGTACGAGGGCGTCGAGCTTGCGCAGGTGCTCCTGGCTGCGCCGGCGGACGGCGCCGCCGCGCTCGGCACGGCGACGGTGGCGGGCCAGATTAACGACAACGACTTGCCGGTGGTGACCGTGGCGGTGGCGGAGACGGACGCCACGATCACGGAAGGCGCGGAGGCGGTGTTCACCCTCACGCGCGCCGGCTTCTGGGCCGAGGCGCTGGTGGTGGAGCTGCAGTGGGCGGGCGCGGACACGGTGCTGGCGGCGGAGTCGTCGCCGCCGCCCGCGACCGCCAGCTTCGCGCTCAACATGGGAACGACGACCGTGCGCCTCGTGACGGAGCAAGACACCCGCGACGAGGCCGACAGCGACATCACCCTCACCCTGGCCCCGCCCGCCACCGGCGCGGCGTGGCGCACGGGTACGGATTCCGAGGCCACGGTCACGGTGCAGGACGACGACGACCCGCCCGCGCTCTCCATCGCCGCCCCGTCCCCGGTGGACGTGCTCGAGGGCGCGGCCCTGGTCTTCCCGGTGCGCCTCTCCACGGCCAGCGACCGCACCATCACGGTGGCCTACACGCTCGCCGGCACGGCCACCGCCGGCGACGACTACACGGACGCGGCCGGCGGCGCGCTGACCTTCGCGCCGGGCGTGACGGAGCAGGAGGTCCGCCTCGCCACCACGGAGGACGGCGCGGACGAGACGGCCGAGACGGTGACCGTAACCCTCTCCGAACCCGCCCCGGCCGGCGCCGCGACCCTGCAGCAGATGGACTCGGCGCGCGCGGGCGGCATCCTCGACAACGACCTGCCGCTGGTGACGGCGGCCCCGGCCGCAGGCGGCGCCACGGTCGCGGAAGGCGCGGCGGCGGTCTTCACCCTGACCCGCGCGGGGGTGCTGACGGAAGCGCTGGACGACGTGGCGTTCGAAGTGACGGACTCGGGCGGGGTGCTGGCGGACCCGTCCGCCGTGCCGCCGAGCGTCGACTTCGCGGCCGATGCGGCCACCGCCACCGTGTCGCTTCCGACCGCCGGCGACCTGCTCGACGAGCCGGACGCCCCCATCGTGCTGACCCTGACGCCGCCCGCCACCGGCGCGACCTGGCGCGCGGGCGACCCCGCCGAAGCCACGGTCACGGCGGCCGACGACGACGACCCGCCCACGCTCTCCATCGAAGCGCCCGCAGCGGCGGCGACGGAGGGCGAGGACCTCGTGTTCACGGTGCGCCTCGACGCCGTGAGCGGGCGCACCGTCACCGTCCCTTATACGGCCGGCGGCGGCACGGCCACGGCCGGCGACGACTACACGGACTCCACGGGCGGCGCGGTGACCATCGCCGTCGGCGACACGGCCGGGGAGATCCGCATCGCCACGCTCGCCGACGGCGCGCAGGACGCCCGCCGCGAGGAGACGGTGGTGGTGACGCTCGCGGCCCCCGCCGACGGCGCCGCGACGCTCGGCGCGGCGGCCTCGGCCGAGGGCGCGATCCGGGACGCCGAGCTGCCGGTGGTCTCGCTGCGGGTCGCCCAGTCCCAGTACGTCGAGCGCGAGGGCGCCCGCTTCGCCACCACCTACACGCTGGAGACCGCCAGCACGGAAGAGGTGACGGTCGAGGCGCGCATCTACAAGAACGGCGTGCACGTCGAATCGGCCGGCCCCACCCTCGGCCCCGGCGAGACGACGCAGACGACCGCCCTGCCCCCGGACCCCGACGACACGCAAGACGACGCCTACCGCATCGAGCTCGTCCCCATGCCGGGCCTCTACGCCGTGAACCCGGACGCCGCGCAAGACACCTTCGTCTTCCTCGACTCCGGCCGGACGCGGGTGAATGTCTCGGTATCGGATGCGCCGGCGGTGGACGAGGGCGGCGCGCTGGTGTTCCCGGTCACGCTGGACTCGCCGGCCGGCGAAGCGGTGCTCACCATCGAGTACACCCTGGGCGGCACCGCCACGGCGGGCGCCGACTACACGGACGCAGGCGGCGGCACGCTGACCGTTCCCGCCGGCGATACCGCCGGGGAGATCCGCCTCGCCACCATTAATGACACGCTCGCCGAGCCCGCCGAAGAGACGGTGACGGTCACGCTCGGCGGCGTGTCTCCCATGCTCGTCGCGCAGGCGGCGGCCGGCGGCCCGGCCGAGGGCCGCATCCGCGACGACGGCGACCTGCCGGTGGTGTCGCTGACGGCGGCCGCGTCCGAGGTCGCCGAGGGCGCCGACGCCGTGCTCACCTTCGCGCGCGACGGGCAAGACCGCTCCGCGGCGCTGCGCGTGTACTACCGGGTGTTCGAGGGCGGCGGCGCCACGGCGCCGCTTCGCTCCGTCTCGATCGAGGCGGACGCGGCCACGGCGGAAGTCCGCCTGCCGCAAGCCCAGGACGACGACGGGCTGGACCGGGCGTTCCGGGTGGCGCTCGAGCGGGCGGCGCCCTACCTCGTGTCCGCCACCGCCGGCGAGGCGTCCTTCGCCGTCCGCGACGACGACCGCACCGTGTCCGTCACCGCGCCCGCGGCGGCGGTGGACGAGGGCGAGGCGCTGGTGTTCCCGGTGCGCCTGAGTGCGCCGAGCGCCCGGCCCCTCACGGTGCGCTACGCCTTGGCCGGCACCGCCGCCGCCGGCGCGGACTACACCGGCGCCACCGCCGGCGCGCTGACCTTCCCGGCGGGCGAGACGGCCGCCGAGGTCCGCCTCGCGACGCTGGCCGACATCCTGCCCGAGGCCGAGGAAACGGTGACGGTGACGCTCGCGAGCGTCGCCCCGGCCGGCGCCGCGACTCCGGGCGCGGCGGCCGAGGGCCGCATCCGCGACGCCAGCCTGCCGGTGCTCTCGGTGAGCACGGCCGCCGAGGAGGTGGAAGAAGGCGCCGCCCTGGAACTCGTCTTCACGCGCGCGGGCGCGGGCGGTGCGCTCCCCTTCAGCTACCGGGTGTTCCCGGACGGGGAGGGCGCCGCCGCCGTCCCCATCGCCGCCAACTTCGGCAGCGGCGAAACGGAGGTGACGGAGACCTGGACCGCGCCCCACGACCCCGACGTCGTGGACGAAAGCTACGCCGCCGCCATCGACGACGCGGCGCACTACCGGGTATCCGCCACGGCCGGCGAGACCGCCTTCACCGTCGCCGACGATGACATGCGGAGCATCACCTTCCCAAGTGCCAGCGAGTTGTACGGCGAAGGCCGGCGCGGCTTTCTCCCGGTGCAATTTCAACGTGGAAGCAGTGCGAGCGACACGGCGATCACGATGACTTTCGAGATCGTCGAAAGGGCGAGCAGGCCGCGCGACCCGATCGCCATACTCGGCCAGGACTTCCATATCCAGGGGGTCCCCTTCGACCCGGTGACCAAGCGGGGCACGCTGACCTTCCAGCCGGGCGAGACGTTCCTTCGCCAAATCCAAATCCGCACGGTGGTCGACGGAATCGGCAGAGTGCCTCCGCCCGGCACTACGAACATACTGGCCAAGAGGTTCATGGTGAGGATGGTGGGCGTCGAGCCGGAGGACCTGGCGACGATCGGCCCGCACGGAACGACCGAGATAGGAATCTCCGAATCCGAGACAGGGGAGACGATCGTCACGGCGGAGGTCGACGCGCCCTCGTCCTTCGAGGGCGAGACGGGAACGGTCGAGATCACTTTTATAAGACAAAGAGCGTTACGTGCGCCGAGCCGCATGCGATTGCGGTATGTCCTGACGACCGCCGCCGGCGCCGCTACCGAGCACGAAGCCGTGTTCGCCGCCGCTCACAACGTCGTGCTCAACCCCCGGCATCAGCTCGCCGCGGGCGCTTACCGGCTGCAGCTCTGGCAATCCGAAGGGGACGCCGCGGAGCGCTTCGTCGGCGATTACTACTTTTTCGTAGGCGAAGGCGCGCTCCCGAGCGTCAGCGTGGCGGCGGTGCAAGACGAGGTGGCGGAAGGCGGGGCGGCGGCGTTCGCCTTCACGCGCTTCGGCCCCCTGGACGAAGCGTTGAGCGTCCTGGTCTCGGTGGACGACCCGGCCTCCGCCAGCACGGAGGCCGCCCCGAGCCTCGTGACCTTCGCGGCGGGCGGCCGCACCGCCGCGCTTTCCCTGGCGACCGACGACGACGCCCGCGACGAGCCGGACGCCACGCTGACGCTCGGGAGCGCGCCTTCGCCTACGAAAAAGTAGTAATCGCCGACGAAGCGCTCTGCGGC
>CAZSPS010000290.1:0-8861 GCA_964608875.1 uncultured Ectothiorhodospiraceae bacterium | reverse complement strand
TCGAGCCGGTCCTCGATCCGGAACTGCCCGCGCCGCAGCCGCCGCCGCTCCCGGTGCTGCAGTCCGGGGCGGGCGTACTCCATGCGGCTGCCGCGCTCGATGGGTTCGCCGGGCGGCTCGGGAGCCGGATCGTATGCGCCGTCGCCCGCGCCCTCGCGCGCGCCTCCCTGAGGCGGCGGCCGGGATGGCGATGGGGCGCGGCGCGGCCGGCCGCCCCCGCCGCTGCCGCTGCGCACGCGCGGCGCCGCACGCTCGTCCCCCAGCGGGCGCACGTCGCCCACGTGCCGGCGAAAGAGCGCCGCGTCGTCCTCTTCCGATGGTGGTCGGTCCACGTACCGCCGTCCAGGTTGCCCAGGTTGCAACGCAAACGGGCCGCGCCCTCGCGCGCGGCCGGACGATCCGGAGGGCCTAGCCGCGCATGCGCGCGCCCTCGGGGTCGAACAGGGGGCGGGCGATGAGGGTCGCCTTGCGGCGCTCGCCCAGGATCTCGATCTCGAACGCCTCGCCGTCCCGCGCCGCCTCCACGGGCGCGAAGCCCAAGGCGACGGAGCGCTCGGCGTGGTGGGCGTAGCCGCCCGAGGTGACGAAGCCCACCACCTTGCGCCCGCGCCAGATCGGCTCGTCCCCCACCACGTCGGCGTCGTCCGCGTCCACCACGAAGGCGCACAGCCGGCGCTTCGGCGGCGCTTCGTCGCGCTCGCGCCGGGCGGGGCCTTCGCCGATGAAGCCGTCCTTGTCGAAGGCGACGAAGCGGTCGAGCCCGGTCTCGGCCGGGGTGTAGTCCGGTCGGTACTCGCGCATCCACGCCCCGAACGACTTCTCCAGGCGAAGGCTCATCATCGCCCGCATGCCGAAGGGGCGAAGGCCGAGCTCCCGTCCGGCCTCGTCGGGCTCCCGTCCGGCCTCGTCGAGTGCCTCGTACAGCGCCGTCTGCTGCTGCGGCGCGACGTAGATCTCGTACCCGAGGTCGCCCGTGTAGCTCACCCGCATCACCAGCGCGTCCGTGAGGCCGACGTTCATGCGCCGCACCGCGCGGAACGCGAACGCCTCGTTCGAGACGTCGTCGCGCGTGGTGCGCGCCAGCAGCTCGCGCGCCTTCGGCCCCGCGATCTGGAAGCCGACCTGCTCCTTCGACACGTTGCGCACCGACACCCCGCCCCCACCCTCGGGCAGGTGCTCGAGGAACCAGCGCAAGTGGAAGGTCTGGGCGGCGTAGCTCGCCGTCAGCCGGAAGCGCTCGCGGCCGAGCGCCGCCACCGTGAAGTCGCCGATGAGCCGCCCGCGCCGGTTCAGCATCGGGGAGAGGGCGAGCCTGCCCTCTTCGGGCAGCCGCCCCGCCAGCACCCGGTCGAGCCAGCCGCGCGCTCCGGGGCCCTCCACCAGGAACTTCGAGAAGTTGTGGATCTCGTTGATCCCCACCCCGGTGCGCACCGCGCGGCATTCCTCGCCGGTCGGGGCGAAGGCGTTGCTGCGCCGGAAGCTCGGCGTCTCTTCGAGCGCCTCGCCCTCGGGCGCGAAGTAGTTGACGTGCTCGGTGCCGAAGGCGCTGCCGAAGACGGCGCGCCGCTCCTTCCAGATGGCGTAGACGGGGCTGGTGTGGAACGGACGCCCCGCCGGCAGCTCCTCGTTGGGATAGGAGATGGCGAAGCGGCGCTGGTAGTTCTCGCGCGTCTTCGCCCGGCTGTAGGCGGGGGTGCACCAGTCGCCGAAGCGCGCCACGTCCATGGCGAAGATGTCGTGCGAGGGCTCGCCCTCCACCATCCACTCGGCAAGCGCGAGGCCGACCCCGCCGCCCTGGCTGAAGCCCGCCATCACCGCGCAGCACGCCCAGAAGCCGGGCAGCCCCGGCACCGGCCCCACCAGCGGGTTGCCGTCCGGGGCGAAGGTGAACGGCCCGCTGATGACGCGCTTGATGCCGGCATCGGCGAGCACCGGGTAGCGGCGGAAGGCCACGTCGAGCTTGTCGGAGATGCGCTCGAGGTCGTCGGGCAGCAGCTCGTGCCCGAAGTCCCACGGGGTGCCGTCCTCCGCCCACAGCTTGCAGTCCTGCTCGTACATGCCGATGACGAGCCCGCGCCCTTCCTGGCGCAGGTAGCTCTCGCCCTCGGGATCGATGGCGTGGGGCAATTCTTCGTCGCGCTCGTACACCTCCGGCAGGTCGTCGGTCACGAGGTACTGGTGCTGCAGCGGGTGGCACGGCAGGTACACTCCGGCGAGCGCCCCCACCTCGCGCGCCCACAGGCCCCCGCAGTTGACGACGTGCTGCGCCGCGATCGTGCCCTGCTCGGTCACCACGTCCCAGCCGCCTTCGCCGCCGTTCGCGCCGCCCCGCGGCACGAGCTCCAGCACCCGGTTGCGGAGGTAGATCTCCGCCCCCTGCATGCGCGCCGCCTTGGCGTAGGCGTGCGTGGTGCCGGACGGGTCGAGGTGGCCGTCCAGCGGATCGTAGAGCGCGCCCAGCACCCCGCTCGTGTCGATGATGGGGCTGAGGCGCTCGATCTCCTCCACCCCCACGACCTCGGTGTCGAGCCCCATGTGGCGGTGCTTGGCGCGCTCGGCCTTCAGGAAGTCGAGGCGCTCGGGGGTGGTGGCGAGGGTGAGGCCGCCCACGTGGTGCAGCCCGCAGGACTGCCCGGAGAGCTTCTCCAGCTCTTCGTAGAGGCGGATGGTGTAGCCCTGGAGGGCCGCGATGTTGGGGTCGGCGTTGAGGGTGTGGAAGCCGCCCGCCGCGTGCCAGGTGGAGCCCGAGGTCAGCTCCGAGCGCTCGATGAGGACCACGTCGCTCCAGCCGAGCTTGGTCAGGTGGTAGAGCACGCTGCACCCGACCACTCCGCCGCCGATCACCGCCGCCTGGACGTGGGACTTCACCGCCGCCGCTCCTCCGAATCGTTGGGGGCCGCTATCGTAGCGCTTGCACCGCCCCGCCGCAGCAGCCGCGCGGGCAGGGAGCGCAGGAAGGGCACGGCCGGCGGCAGGCGGAGCGCCAGCAGCACGGCGAGCACCGCCGCGTAGACGAGGGGCTCGCGCGTATCGGCCTTCACCAGCCACCAGAAGTGGATCACCCCGCCGGCCGCGGCGAGGTAGACGATCCGGTGCAGCCGCCGCCAGCGCTGCCCCCCGAGGCGCCGCACCATGCCGGCGGTCGAGGTGGCGGCGAGCGGCACGAACAGCGCGAACGCGCCGGCCCCCACCATGATGTAGGGCCGCTTCGTCATGTCGTCCAGGATCTCGGCGAAGATGAAGGCGCGGTCCAGCGCCACGTAGGTCGCGAGGTGCAGCACGGCGTAGAAGAACGCGAACAGCCCCAGCATGCGGCGAAGGCGCACCGTCTGGTTCCAGCCCGTGAGACGGCGCAGCGGGGTCACCGCGAGGGTCGCGAGCGTCAGCCGCAGCGCCCACTCGCCGAAGTGGTGGAGCAGCGTCTCGACCGGGTTCGGGCCGAGCTCGCCGGCCGCCGTGCGCGCGGCGACGGCCGCGAGCGGCACGAGCGCGGCTGCGAACAGGCCCGCCTTGATCCAGGCGAACCCCGAGGGGAGCCGCCGCGCGCGCTCCGCCGCCGCCGGCACCGGGGCCGTCCGCAGTCCGCCCGGCTCAGCTCAGATCAGAAGAGGCGGCGGAGATCCATGCCGGCGTAGAGCGGCGCCACCTCCTCTTCGTAGCCGTTGAACATCAGCGTCGGCTGCCGGCCGGAGAAGATGGAGCCGCCGATCCGCCGCTCCGACGCTTGGCTCCAGCGCGGGTGGTCCACGGTCGGGTTGACGTTCGAGTAGAAGCCGTACTCGCGCGGCGCCTGCAGGTTCCAGGTGGTGGGCGGCTCGCTCTCGGTGAAGCCGATGGAGACGATCGACTTGATGCTCTTGAAGCCGTACTTCCAGGGGACGACGAGGCGAATCGGCGCGC
Organism: uncultured Ectothiorhodospiraceae bacterium; assembly: GCA_964608875.1. Classification (GTDB taxonomy): domain Bacteria; phylum Pseudomonadota; class Gammaproteobacteria; order HK1; family HK1; genus JAJDXW01. The sequence continues at coordinate 4,961 of CAZSPS010000290.1, read as the reverse complement.
CGTTCTGGTTCGGGAGCTCCTCCCCGTAGAGGCCGACCGCGAGCAGGCTGAGCGGGTGCATCGCCTCGTCGATGCGAAGCCCCTCCACGTAGGGCCAGTCGAGGGTGCGCCGGCGCTGGCCCGGCATCTCCTCCGGGCGCACCACCGTCTCGAAGGAGACGTATTTGGCCTTCGAGGTCGGCGCGAAGCGCTTGAGCACGGCGGCGAGCGGCACCCCCGCCCAGGGCACGACCATGGACCATGCCTCCACGCAGCGCAAGCGGTACACGCGCTCTTCGACGGCGTGGGGGCGGAGCAGGTCCTCGTAGCCGATCTCGCCCGGCTTCTCGCACTCCCCGTGGACCCGGACGCTCCACGGCTGGGGCTTGAAGTCGCCGGAGTAGCGCGCGGGGTCCCCCTTGCCGGTGCCGAACTCGTAGAAGTTGTTGTACGAGGTGATGTCTTCCTTGGAGGTGAGCTCGTCGTCCACCGTCCAGGGGGACTCGACGAGGTTCTCGAGCTTGCGCGCGGCGTCGGCCCGGCGCGGCCACAGGGAGGCGGCGGGCGCGGCGGCGGCTGCGGCGAGCGCGGCCGTGCCGAAGCCCGCCCGGCGCAGCCACTCGCGGCGGCCGAGCCACACGCGTTGCGGCGTGATCTCCGACGGGCGCACGCCGCCCGGTCCGTAACGCGATTTGCGAATCAGCATGGTTTGCGTTCCTCTCCGCCTGCCAGCGGCGGATGCGATGAAGTGCGGCGAGCCTAGCGTATCGGGGCGTCTTTCGCACCCCGCGCGTCCACCCAGGCGCGGGCGTTGCGGAACATCTCCATCCATGGGCTGTCCTCGTCCCACTCGCCGCCCCACGCGGGCGGCCTCCACGAGAGCTGCACGCTGCGGAACGCGCGCTCGGGGTGGGGCATCAGGATCGTGGCCCGGCCGTCGCGGGAGGTGAAGCCGGTGAGACCGCCCGGGGAGCCGTTGGGGTTGGCGGGATAGCGCTCGGCCGGGCGGTGGCGGTTGTCGACGAAGCGAAGGCACGCGGCATCGGCGGTGGGCGGCTCGGCCCGGCCCTCGCCGTGCGCCACCGGCACCGGCAGCTTCGACCCCGCCATGCCCCGGAAGAAGATCGAGGGGGAGGGGAGGACCTCGCACATCGCAAGGCGCGCCTCGAACTGCCCGGAGCGGTTGGGGCCGAAGCGCGGCGGCCAGCCGTCCGCGCCGGGGATGAGGGCGGCGAGGCGGGCCAGCATCTGGCAGCCGTTGCAAAGGCCGAGGGTGAAGGTATCGGGGCGGGCGAAGAACGCGCGGAACGCCTCGCGCAGCCGCTCGTGGTGCAGTACGGTGGCGGCCCAGCCGCCGCCCGCGCCGAGCACGTCTCCATAGGAGAAGCCGCCGCCCGCCGCAAGGCCCGCAAAGCCGTCGAGCGTGCGCCGGCCTTCGAGGAGGTCGGTCATGTGGACGTCGACCGCGTCGAAGCCCGCGCGGTCGAACGCGCACGCGAGCTCCACGTGCCCGTTCACCCCCTGCTCGCGCAGGATGGCGACCGCGGGCCGCTCGCCGCCGCCGCGGGGCGCGCGCCGGTCTTGCGTGCGGAACGTGAGGCTCGAGCCGAGGCCCGGGTCGTCGGCGTCCAGCAGGACGTCGAAGGCCTCGCGGGCGCATTCGGGGTCGTCGCGGAGCGCCTGCATCCGGTAGCCGGTCTCCGACCAGGCGCGCTGCAGGTCGACGCGGTCGGCTTCGAGGACCGTCGCGCCCCCGTGCTCGAAGCGCAGCCGGCCGTCCGCGGCCGTGCTTCCCAGCACGTGCACGTGCGCTTCGAGGCGCGGGACTGCGCGCAGGCGCGCGAGGACTTCCCCGGCCCGGTCCGCGCGCACCTGCACGACGACCCCCAACTCCTCGCAGAAGAGGGCGGCGAGCGGCTCCGGTCCGAGCGCGGTGAGGTCGATGCGGAGCCCCGTGCGGCCCGCGAACGCCATCTCGCAGAGCGCCGCCGCGAGGCCGCCGTCGGAGCGGTCGTGGCAGGCGAGCGCGAGGCCGTCGGCGAGGAGGTCCGAGAGCGCGTCGAAGAACCCGCGCAGCACTTCGGGCTCCTCCACGTCCGGCGGCGCGTCGTATGGCGACGGGAATGCCCGCATCGCCCCGTCCGTCGCCGGGAATACCTGGGCGAGCGCGGAGCCGCCGAGCCGGTTGCGGCCGAGACCGAGGTCGGCGAAGACGAGGAGCGCGCCGTCGTCGTCCCGCACCGGCTCCGGGGTGAGGGCGCGGCGCACGTCGGCGACCGGCGCGAAGGCGGACACGACGAGGGACAGGGGCGCGGCGACCGTGCGGGCGCCGCCGTCCTCCCCCCGCCACGTCGTGCGCATCGAGAGGCTGTCCTTGCCGACCGGGATCGGGACGCCGAGGGCGGGGCAGAGCTCGAGGCCGACCGCCCGCACCGCCTCGTAGAGGGGGTCGTCGTCCGCGCCCGCGTCCGCCATCCAGTTCGCGGACAGTACCACCGAGGCGAGCCTGTCGACCCCGGCCGACGCGAGGTTGGTGAGGGCCTCGCCCACCGCCATGCGCGCCGAGGCGGCGGCGTCGAGGACCGCGAGCGGGGCGCGCTCCCCCATCGCCATCGCCTCGCCCTCGTAGCCGTCGTAGCCGGCCGCGGTGACCGCGCAGTCCGCCACCGGGACCTGCCACGGTCCCACCATCTGGTCGCGCGCGACGAGGCCGGAGACGGTGCGGTCGCCGATGGTGACGAGGAACGTCTTGTCCGCGACGCACGGCAGCCGCAGCACCCGTTCGAGCGCTTCCTTCGCGTCGATCCCGGAGAGCGGGGTGGCGTCGTCGGCGGACGCGCGGCGCGCCGCCTCGGGGCGCCGGGCCTCGCGCACGAGGCGGGGCGCGCCGCCCAGGACCAGGTCGAGGGGCACGTCCACCACCGGCTCGCCGCCGGGCCCGTCCCGCAGCACCAGCCGGGGCTCCCCGGTCACCTCGCCGAGCACGGCCACCGGGCAGCGTTCGCGCCGGCAGATGGCTTCCAGCAGCTCGCGTCCGCCGTCCGGCGCGACGGCGAGCACGTAGCGCTCCTGCGCTTCGTTGCACCACAGTTCCATCGGGCTCATGCCGGGGTCCGCGTTCGGGATGGCGCGCAAGTTCAGCCGCGCTCCGTACCCCGCCGCGTGCACCAGCTCGGGCGCCGCGTTGGCGAGCCCGCCCGCCCCCACGTCGTGGATGGAGAGGATGGGGTTGCGCTCCCCGAGCCGCGTGCAGGCGTTGACGACCTCCTGGGCGCGGCGCTGCATCTCCGCGTTGTCGCGCTGCACGGAGGCGAAGTCGAGCTCACGCCGGTGCTCGGGAGCGGACTCCGGCGCCGCGCCGCCGCCGCCGCCGGGGGCGGCCGCGGAGGAGGCCGCCCCGCCCCCGAGCCCGATCAGCATGGCGGGTCCGCCCAGCACCAGGATCGGCGCTCCGGGCGGCGGCCTCGTCTTGGCGGCGTGGCGGACCCGGATGCGCCCCATCCCGCCCGCGGCCATGATGGGCTTGCGGTAGCCGTGCCAGACTCCCGGCGCCCCGGCCTTCGGCTGCTCGAAGGTGCGGAAGTAGCCGGCGAGCGCGGGGCGCCCGAACTCGTTGTTGAAGCGCGCGGCGCCGATCGGCCCTTCGAGCATGATGTCGAGGGCGCTCGCGACGTGCGCCGGGTCGCCGGGGCCGTGCGCCTCCCGCTCCCACGGTTGCGCGAAGTCCGGGATGTGGAGGTGCGAGACGCTGAACCCGGTGAGCCCGGCCCGGCTCTCCGCGCCGCGCCCGGTCGCCGCCTCGTCCCGGATCTCGCCGCCCGCGCCGGTGGCCGCGCCCGGAAAGGGCGAGACCGCGGTCGGGTGGTTGTGCGTCTCGACCTTGACCACCAGGCCCGCCGGCTCGGCCGCGCCGCGCGCGTAGACGCCGGTATCGGGGTCCGGGGCGAACCAAGCCGCAGGTGCGGTCTCCGTCACCGCCGCGTTGTCCCGGTAGGCGGAGATCACCCGCCCGGGGTTCGCCGCATGGGTGTTGCGGATCATGTCGAACAGGGAGCGCCCGGCCGGCGCTCCGTCCACGATCCACGCCGCGTTGAAGATCTTGTGCCGGCAGTGCTCGGAGTTCGCCTGCGCGAACATCATCAGCTCGGCGTCCGTCGGGCCGCGTCCGAGCGCGCCGAAGCGCTCGCAGAGCCAGCGGATCTCGTCGCCGCCGAGGGCGAGGCCGAGGCGCCGGTCGGCCTCGCGCAGGGTGTCCTCGGGCGCGTCGCCGAGAGGGATGGTGACGAGCGGGCCTGGGGCCGTCTCGCGGAACAGGTCCTCGGGCACCGCGAGCGCCGCGGGCGGTCCCGCAAGGGGCAGGAGCCGCTCCGTCATCCGGTCGTACAGCGCGACGAACGGCTCCCCGCCGGCGACCGCCGTTCCCGCGGCTTCCCGGTGCACCGGCCCCCACTCCTGCGGCGGGGATGGGAGGAGGCTCCACAGGACGCCGCGCTCCACCCGCCGCACCGAGGCGTGGCCGCAGTTGCGCACGATGTCCGTGGCCTTGCTCGACCACGGCGAGACCGTCCCCGGCCGCGGGGTGACCAGGAAGTGGATGACGGCAGGGTCGTTCGGCGGCACGGGGTCGGCGAGGCCGCCGCCTTGCGCGTCGGGGGAGAGGGCGGCGCCGCCGTCCAGCAGGCGGCCCAACGAGCCGAGCTCCCCCTCGTCGAGCGCCGCCGCCGCATCCACGAAGTACACCGGACGGGCCGACAACCCGTCGACGGCAAAGGTGAGGCCACGTTCCAGCGCGGCGCGCGTCTTCTCGATCCGGAACGCCGGCAGGCCGGTGGAGCCGGTCAGGAGGTAGGCGGTCATCGGCGGACGCCGCCCTCTCCCCCGACGCGCAAGGCGGCGGCCTCGCCGACCCCGTGCCGCCGAACGACCCTGCCGTCATCCACTTCCTGGTCACCCCGCGGCCGGGGACGGTCTCGCCGTGGTCG
>CAZSPS010000289.1:0-2494 GCA_964608875.1 uncultured Ectothiorhodospiraceae bacterium | reverse complement strand
GGGTGCGAGGCCGGGGGCAGCAGCCAGGCCGCCTCCGGTTCCGTCACCGTCACGGACAGCCGCTGGGAGATCGACCGGCCCTGGCCGTCGGTGGCCGTGACCCGCACCGTCGCCTCGCCGACCGACAGGCCGCGCACGGTGAGCGACGCGCCCGCCACGGACGTCGAGGCCACCGAGGGGTCCGACGACGACGCCGTGAACGCCAGGCGGCCGCCGCCGGGGCTGCGGAACGCCCCCGACAGGTCCAGGACGAGCGCCGCGCCAACCGCCACCGTCCGGGCGCCCAGCTCGCCCGCCACCTCCGGGCGGCGGTCCTCGCCGCCGCCGGCCGAACCGCCACCGCCTCCGCCCGAGCCGGGAGTGGGAGGCGTGCCGCCCCCACCGCCTCCGCCACCGCCATCGCCATCGCCGCCGTCGTTGTCGCGCACCGTGACCGACGCCGAGGCGAGGCTGGGACTGGGATGCGGCGTGTAGCCGCTGCCGTCCCGCACCGTGGCCGTGACGAGGAAGTCCGGCCCCTCGACCGAGTCGTCCGCGGTGGCAACGGGCACCGTGGCGCTCCCGCCCGTGCCGACGGCCCACCTCACCGTGACGGCCGGCACGTCCCCGACGACCAGATCCACGTTCACCGTGATCTCCGCCGCCGGCGCCGGGTCCGCCCTCAGCGTGAACGTGGCGCTGCCGCCCTCGGTGACCGCCGGGCCGCCCGTGACGCGCACCACCGGCCCGGACAGGCCCTCGTCGTCCACCACCGTCACCGCCAAGTCCGCCGTCGCCGAGTACCCGCCCCCCGAGGACGCGTGCGTCAGCGTCACGCTCTCGTCGTCCGCGTCGGGGTCCTGCACCCCCGTCAGCGTCACCGCCTTGGCCCGGTGCCAGTCCGAGGCCGTGAAGGACAGCGCGTCCTGGTCGCCGTTCGCGTTCGGGTCCGCATCCACCCGCACCTCGCCCCCCGAATGGCCGCTGACCGTCACCGTCACCGTCCCCGTCGGCGCCCGCGACAGCCGCACCGTGTAGGTCGCGCTCCCGCCGCCCTCGCCCACCTGCAGCGTCGAGCGCGACAGCACCAGCGACCGCGCGGCCGTGGCCACCACGATGTCGAAGCTGTCCGAAACCGAGCCGCCGTTGCCGTCGCTCGCCGTCACCTTGACCGCCACGGTGCCGCCGTCGCCCGATTGCGGCGTCCCCGAGAAGGTCCGGGTGCCTGCGGTGAACGTCAGCCAGGACGGCAGCGCCGTGCCGTCGCCCCTCGCCGCCGAATAGGTCAGCGCGTCGCCGTCCCGGTCGCTGAACGTGCCCGCCGGGAAGGCGTAGCCGAACGCCGTCCCCTCCGCCGCCGACTGGTCCGGAATGGCCTTCGCCACCGTCGGCGCCTGGTTCGCAGGCTTCGGGTCGTTGTCGCACACCAGGACCGTCACGCTCGACGGATCCCCCACCACGTAACGCCCCGGCAGGCTGGTGAACCTTCCCGGCGGCTCCACCCTGAGCACGTACTCGTGGACCCCGCCGGGGGCGTGGACGCCGTCCTCCGTCTGCACGTGGAAGTCCACGCTGGCCGCGCCGGCGCCCACCTGGTATTCGGCGCTGCTGTAGCCCCTCGGGCCCGACACCGAGTACCGCACGGCCGTCCGCTGCGCCAGCTTCGCGTCAAAGCGGAGCTCGCCCGTGATCCCCTTCCCCTCGTCGAGGTGGCACGCGTCGCCCGCGGCCTTCTTGTGGCTGTGGCCCATTGTCGCCACGGCGCGCGCACCGATGACGCCATTGAGGCGGATTTTGAGAGGAAGCGAGGTGGCAGCCCAAGAGCCCGAGAAGAAATAGAAGCTGTTGTTGGCGATGCTCCAGCCGGCCGCGCCGCCGGTGTCCTCGGCGGAGGTAGAGGGTCCTCTCCACCCCACGTTGATGCCCCAAGTCTGTGATACGTCCAGCACGAAAAAATAGGTGGTATTCGGTTCAAGCTCGATGCCTGCGCCCGTGGTCGTGAAGGTCAGCACCTGGTCCGAATTGAACGCGGTGAAGGCGGGATTGGTCAGGGTGCCGACAACGGTGCCCGGATTCCCGCTGGAACTGGTCCGGATGGTGGCGGTCACCGCAAATGAAGACACCATTCGCGCAAACTCCACGTCAACGCTTTGCAGCAGGTAGCCCGCGATGTCGCTCCCGGTCGTGAACGCTTGGCCCCGGTCAATGGGGGAGGTGCTGCCAAACCCGTTGTTGTTTTGGTCCGGCTGGCTGACGTTGCTGACCAGCACCCGCGCGACGGCGTCCGGGGCGAGGAGCGGCAGAGCGAGCAGGGTACCGAGCAGGAGCGCACGGCGGGAAGCGCCTGCAAGCCCAAGCAGGCGAGGCGGCGAGTCGGAACTGTCGGAAGAGGGGGGCCGACGGCGGGACGGGGTGCGTCCGCCACGGCGGGAGGACTCAGACGGGGATGGCGAACCGCCCGGGCGGCGGCCCCGCAACGCGCAGGGCGCACTCATGGCCGGCGGCTCGGCTCGGC
>CAZSPS010000288.1:0-9093 GCA_964608875.1 uncultured Ectothiorhodospiraceae bacterium | reverse complement strand
GGGCGGGGTTGGGCGAGCCGAGCCGGCGGGCGGCCCTCGTCCGGGACGTCGCCGTGCACGACGCGGTGCGCCTGCTCGATCTGGACCCGGCGACGGGTGTCGAGAGCGGGTATGATGCGCGCGGTTCGGGATTCCGGTACCGGATCGCGGGGTGCGGCCCCGCGGATTCTCAGATTGTGGCGGGAGCGTTCCGGTCGGGCAACTGGGATCGGGGCCTCCTCGTATTCATGTCGTCGGAGCTGGAGCCCTTGGCCATCGACGAGCTGACCTTCGATGCGACGCGGGCCACCCGATCCGTGGACAGGCTGCGCGCGCGCGGGCGCCCGCGATGGAGGCGCGGGTGAGGTTCGTCTGCTTCGACACCGCGACGGACGCGCTCTCGTGCGCGGTGCTCGCGGAGGGGGAGCTGCTCGAGCACCACGAGGTGGCGCCGCGCCAGCACGCGGAGCGGGTGCTGGCGGTGCTCGACCGCCTGCTGGCCGAAGCCGGGGTGGAGCGCGGGCGGCTGGACGCGGTCGCCTTCGGACGCGGGCCCGGCTCGTTCACCGGGCTGCGCATCGCGGCCGGCGTAGCGCAGGGGCTCGCGTTCGCGCTCGACGTGCCGGTGCTGCCCGTCTCCACCCTCGCCGCCATCGCCCAGGGCGAACACCGCGAGAGCGGGGCCCGGCGGGTGCTGGCGCTCCTCGACGCGCGTCTGGGGGAGGTGTACGCGGGCGCGTTCCGGGCGGAGGCGCCCGGCGCCGAAGCCCCGCCGGACGGCGCGGCGGGCGGGTCGTCCGCACGCGCGGCGGACGGGGGCGAGGCGGCCCGAGCCGGCGGGGCCTGCGGAGCGGCGGGCGCGGGCCTCATGCGGCCGGATGGCGGCGAACGGCTCTGCCGGCCGGAGGACGCGGCGGCGGCGCCGGAGGGCGGCGGGTGGACCGGCTGCGGCCCCGGCTGGGCCGTCGCAGGCGCGCTCCGCCGCCGGCTCGCGGGACGGCTCGAGCGGGTCGAGCCCGAGCGCCTGCCGCGCGCCCGCGACCTCGCCGTCCTCGCCCGCGCCGCCTGGGAGGAGGGGGGCGCCGTCGCCCCGGAGCGGGCGCTGCCGGTCTACCTCCGCCAGCGGGTGGCGGCGCCCGCCGGCGCCGGAGGCCGGCAGTGATCGCCCCCCTCGAGCTCGCGCTCGGGCTGCGCTACATGCGCGCGCGCCGGCGCACCCGCTTCATCTCCTTCATCAGCTTCATCTCGGTCCTCGGGCTCGCCCTCGGGGTGACGGCGCTCATCACCGTGCTGTCGGTGATGAACGGCTTCGAGCGCGAGCTACGCGGGCGCATCCTCGCCATGGCCTCGCACGCCACCATCTCGGGCTACGGCGGCCCCCTCCCCGAGTGGCGCGAGACCGCGGCGCACGCCGCCGGCCACCCCTCCGTGCTCGCGGTCGCCCCCTTCGTGGACGGGCAGGGCATGCTGGTCGCGGGCGGCGCGGTGCGCGGGGTGCTGGTGCGCGGGGTGCTGCCCGGCGAAGAGCGCAAGGTGTCGGAGATCGACGGCTACATGCTCGAGGGCCGGCTCGACGACCTCGCCCCGGGCGCGTTCCGCATCGTGGTCGGCGCCACGCTCGCGGCGCGCCTCGACCTCGGGGTGGGGAGCCGGGTGACGCTGGTGGCGCCGGAGGCGGCGGTGAGCCCCGCCGGGGTGCTGCCGCGCATGCGGCGCTTCACCGTGGCCGGGATCTTCGAGGCCGGGCACGGGCAGTACGACTCGTCCTTCGCGCTCGTGCACCTCGAGGACGCGGCCAGGCTCTACCGGGTCGAGGGCGGGGCGGGCGGCATCCGGCTCAAGCTCGACGACCTGTTCGCGGCCCCGCGCATCACGCGCGAGCTGGCCGCCGGTCTCGGCGGCCGCTACTGGGTGTCGGACTGGACGCAGCACCACGCGCAGTTCTTCCGCGCCCTGCGCATCGAGAAGACGGCGATGTTCGTCATCCTCACCCTGATCGTGGCCGTCGCCGCCTTCAACCTCGTCTCCACCCTGGTCATGGTGGTAACGGACAAGGAGGCGGAGATCGCGATCCTGCGCACCCTCGGCCTCGCGCCCGCGAGCATCCTCGCGGTGTTCCTGGTGCAGGGGACGCTGATCGGGGTGCTCGGCACGGCGGCCGGGGCGGCGGGGGGAGTGGCGCTCGCCGCCAACCTCGAGACGGTGGTGCCCGCAATAGAGAGCCTCATCGGCAGCAAGTTCCTGTCTCCCGACATCTACTACCTGGCGGACGTGCCGGCCGACATCCGCGCCGGCGACGTGGCCGCCATCGTGACCGTGGCCTTCGTCATGTGCCTCGTCGCCACGATCTACCCGGCCCGCCGCGCCGCGCGCACCCAGCCCGCCGAGGCCCTGCGCCATGAGTGACGCTCCCGTGCTCGCCGCGTCGGCGCTCCGCCGCACCTTCGACGAGGGGCCGCTCGCGGTCGAGGTGCTGCGCGGGGCGGACCTGACGGTCGCGCGCGGCGAGACCGTGGCGGTGCTCGGCGCCTCGGGCTCCGGCAAGAGCACCCTGCTGCACCTCCTGGGAGGGCTCGACCTCCCCACGTCGGGGTCCGTGCAGGTGCTGGGCGAAGACATGACCCGGCTCGGCGAGGCGGCGCGGGGGCGGCTCCGCAACCGGGCGCTCGGCTTCGTGTACCAGTTCCACCACCTGCTGCCGGACTTCACCGCGCTCGACAACGTGGCCATGCCCCTGCTGGTGCGGCGCGAGCGGAGCGCGCGGGCGCGCGCGCGCGCGGCGGCGCTGCTCGAACGGGTCGGGCTCGCCGGGCGGCTGCACCACAAGCCGGGCGAGCTGTCCGGGGGCGAGCGCCAGCGCGCCGCCATGGCGCGCGCGCTCGCGGCCGGCCCCGCGTGCGTGCTGGCGGACGAGCCGACCGGCAACCTCGACCGGGAGACCGCGCGCATGGTGTGCGAGCTCGTGTTCGAGGTGAACCGCGAGATCGGCGCGAGCCTGGTGGTGGCGACCCACGACCTCGAGCTGGCGGGGCGCGCGGACCGCCGCCTGCGGCTCTCCGAAGGGCGTCTCGAAGATGACGGCCGGGTCTAGGCGCGCCTTACGTCCGCCGGTCGTAGGGGTGCCGGCGCCGGCGCACCACGGCGAGCCGCCACAGGAGGTGGGTGCCGTAGAAGCCGGCGAGCGCGGCGGCGAGGCCGATGGCCGTGCTGCCGACCAGCAACGGCGTCCAGATGCCGGTGAACGTGTGCACGAACCAGTCCACCGACATCTCGAACCGCACCGCGCCGGGCGGCTGGCCGAGCAGCCAGGCGCCGAGCTTGTAGGCGGCGAAGAACACGGGGGCGAAGGTGAGGGGGTTGGTCGTCCAGCACATGGCGACGGCGACCGGGACGTTGCAGCCGACGTAGATCGAGACGGCGGCCGCGAGCACCATCTGGAAGGGCAGCGGGATCATGGCGCAGAAGAGGCCCAAGGCGACGGCGCGGGCGGTGGAGCGGCGGCTGAGCCGCCACAGCTCGCGGTCGTGCAGGCGCGCCCCGAACACGCGCAGTCCGCGCCGGGCGCGGACCGCTCGCGGCCCGGAGAGCCAGCGGTGGAGGAATCGTCGGGGCATCGCTCCCGTCCGGTGGAGCCGTCGGCGGCGCTTCGCATTATCCGGCGGAACGCGGCGGGCGGCAATGCGCGCGCGCCGCGCGGGGCCGTAAGGCCTCCCCGCGCGCCGGCGGACGGGAAGCGCGCACCGTGCGCTCGGGGACGATCGCCTTCGCGCTCGGCGTGCTGGCGCTCTACGGGCTCGGGACCCTGCCCGGGCCGTGGGCGGGGGCGCTGCTGCTGCCGGCCGCGCTCGCCGCAGCGGCGGCGGCGGGTGGACGCCGGCCGTGGGCCGCCGCCGCCGGCCTGTTCGCGGCCGGCTTCGCCTGGGCGCTGCTGAACGCGCACTCGACGCTCGCCGGCCGCCTGCCCGCGGCCCTCGACGGCAGGGACTTCCTGGTGACGGGGCGGATCGCCTCCATCCCGTCGGCCGCGCCGCGCCGCGTGCGCTTCGAGTTCGAGGTGGAGGAGGGGCTCGGGCGCGGCGGCGGGCAGCGCCTCAGGCTCGCGTGGTACCGGGGGCGCGGGGGCGAGGCGCCGCCCGTCCTCGCCACCGGCGAGCGCTGGCGGCTCGCGGTCCGGCTGCGCCGCCCGCGCGGGCTCCGCAACCCGGGCGGCTTCGACTACGAGACGTGGCTCTTCCGGCACGGCCATGCGGCCCTCGGCTACGTGCGCGCCCCCGACCCCCGCATCGAGCGGCTGGCCCCCGCGGGCCGGCTCGACGCGGGCCGGGTGCGGTTCGAGCTGCTGCGGCGGATGCGCGGGATCCCGGACCTCGGACCCTCGGGTGCGCTGGTCGAGGCGTTGACGGTCGGGGTCCGCGACCGGATCGGGGAGCGGGCGCACGAGGTCCTGCGGCGCACGGGGACCGCCCACCTCCTCGCCATCTCGGGCCTGCACGTGGGACTCGCGGCCGGGGCCGGCTTCGCCGCCGTGCGCTTCGCGGCGGGGTGGCTCGCGCCGCGGGCGGCGGCGCCGGTGCGCGCGGGCGCGCTCGCGGGCATGGCCGTGGCCGCGGGCTACGCCGCGCTCGCCGGCTTCTCCCTCCCCACCCGCCGGGCGCTGGTCATGACCTGCGTGCTGCTGGGGGCGCTCTGCGTCCGCCGCCGGCTGCCCGCGAGCGGGGCGTTCTGCCTCGCCCTCGCCGCGGTCCTGCTGCTCGAGCCCACCGCGGTGCTGGCGCCCGGCTTCTGGCTCTCCTTCGCCGCGGTCGCGGTGCTGCTGTACGCCATGGGCGCGCGTTCGCGTCCGGGCGCGGGGTTCGCGCACTGGAGCCGCTGGGGCGCGCCGCAGATGGCGGTGACGGTGGGTCTCGCGCCCCTCGTCCTGCACTGGTTCCACGAGCAGCCGCTCGCGGGTCCGGCCGCGAACGCGATCGCCATCCCCTGGGTGGGGGTCGCGGTGCTGCCCGCGCTGCTCGTGGGTGCGGCGTGCCTGCTGCTGCCGGGGGGCTTCGCGGAGCGGGCGGGGGAGCTCCTCGTCACCGCCGGCGCCCGCGGGCTGGACGCGCTGGTCGCGGTGCTCGAGCGCTTCGCCGCGCACGGGCCGCGCTACGAGCTGCCGGTGGACCCCTCGCTCGCCGCCCTGACGGCGGCGATGATCGGGGCCGCGCTCCTGCTGGCGCCGCCCGGCCTGCCGGGGCGCTGGACCGGCGCGCTCTGGTTCGCGCCCCTGCTGTGGTGGGCGCCGCCCCTGCCGGCGCCGGGCGAGGCGCGGGTGGCCTTCCTCGACGTGGGGCACGGCCTCGCGGTGGTGGTGGAGACCCGGCGCCGGGTGCTGGTCTACGACACCGGCGCGGGACTCGCCCCGGACGCCGTGGCCGGCTACCTCCGGTGGCGGGGGCGGGGGCGCATCGACACCTTCGTCGCGAGCCACGCGGACGCCGATCACGCCGGCGGCTATGAGGCGCTGGCCCGCAGCTTCCCGCCGCGCAAGACGCTCGCCAACGAGGGCATCGCGGGTGCCCTGCCGTGCCTTGCGGGGGATGCGTGGGAATGGGACGGGGTCGGGTTCGAGGTGCTGCATCCGCCATCCGCGCGCTGGCGGGGCAACGATGGCTCGTGCGTGCTGCGGGTCGCCGCCGCCGGCGGGCGCTCGGTGCTGCTCGCGGGCGACGTCGAGGCGCGCGGGGAGCGCCGGCTGGCGGCGGGGCAGGGCGGCGGCGGGCCGGCGGCGGACGTCCTCTCCGTCCCCCACCACGGCAGCCGCACCTCGTCCTCCCCGGCGTTCCTGGATGCGGTCGGGGCGCGGCACGCGGTGTTCTCCGTGCGCTACGGCAACGCCTGGAACCTGCCCCACCCCGAGGTCCTCGCCCGCTACCGGGCGCGCGGGACGGAGGTGCACCGCACGGACCTGCACGGGGCGGTGGTGGTCGCGCTCCGCGCTTCCGGCGCCGTCGAGGTCCGCCACTCGCGCCCCGGCCGCTTCTGGCACGCGCGCTGAGAACGGGCCGGCGGGCGCCGCGTGGGGAGGCGAGGGCGGCCGCCGGCCGGCGCCGCGCCGTGCGCCCGCATCGCCTTCGGGGATAATCCCGGGTGCGGACCGGGAAGATGAAGGTCCGGACCCGAAAGAGAGGAGGGCGCGCCGTTTTCCGGCTGCTCGATTGGATGTGGTACGGACCCCGGGGGTGGGGCCGGCTGCTCGCGCCCGCGGCGCTCCTCTTCGCGCTCGCGGTGCGGGTGCGCCGCGCGCTCTTCGGCCGCGGGCTGCTGCGCTCCCGGCGGGCCGGGGCGCCGGTGGTGGTGGTGGGCAACCTCGCGGCCGGCGGCACCGGCAAGACGCCGCTCGTCATCTGGCTGGCGGAGCGGCTGCGCGCGCACGGATACCGGCCGGGGGTGCTCTGCTCGGGCTACCGGGGGCGCGCGTCGCGTTGGCCGCTTCGCGTGCGCGCGGACGCCGACCCGGACCAGGCCGGGGACGAGGCGGTGCTGCTGGCGCGGCGCTGCGACTGCCCGGTGGCGGCCGGACCGGACCGGGCGGCGGCGGCGGAGCTGCTGGTGCGCGAGGCCGGGTGCGATATCCTGGTCTGCGACGACGGCCTGCAGCACTACCGGCTCGCGCGCGACCTCGAGATCGCGGTGGTGGACGGGCGCCGGCGGCACGGCACCGGGTGGTGCCTGCCCGCCGGCCCGCTGCGCGAGCCGGTGTCGCGCCTCGCCGAGGTGGACTTCGTGGTCGTCAAGGGCGAGGACGGGGACGCGCGGCGCGGGGAGTACGCGATGAGGCTCGAGGGAGGAACGTTGCACCCGGTCGCGGACGGCCCGCGCCCGGTCCCGCCCGGCGAGCTGCCCTCGCGGGACGTGCACGCGCTGGCCGGCATCGGCCATCCCGCCCCCTTCTTCGAACGGCTGGCCGCGCTCGGCCTTCGCGCCGCCGCGCCGCGCGCCTTCCCCGACCACCACCGGTTCTCCGCGCGCGACCTCGACTTCGGGGACGGCCTGCCGGTGGTCATGACCGAGAAGGACGCGGTGAAGTGCCGCGCCTTCGCCGATGCCCGCCACTGGTACCTGCCGGTGCGGGCCGGGCTCGACCCGGCCTTCGAGCCGGCCCTGCTCGCGCGCATCGCGCGGCTCCGCCCGCCCTACGGACCCTCTCCGTCCGCCGCCGCCGCGCCGCCCCACACGGACCGATGACGCGCACGCCCTTCGTCGTGGTCATCCCCGCCCGGCTCGCCTCCACCCGGCTGCCGGACAAGGTGCTGCTCGACGTCGGCGGCAGGCCCATGGTGCGGCGCGTGTACGAGCGGGCCCGCGAGAGCGGAGCGGAGCGGGTGATCGTGGCGGTCGACGACGAGCGGGTGGCGGCGGTCCTGGACGGGGTAGGGGAGGTCTGCCGCACCTCCCCCCGCCACCGTTCGGGCACCGAGCGGGTGGCGGAGGTGGCCGCCCGGCTCGGTCTCGACCCCGAGGCCATCGTGGTGAACGTGCAGGCGGACGAGCCCCTGCTGCCGCCCGCGCTCATCCGCCAGGTGGCGGAGAATCTCGCGGCGCGGCCGGCGGCGGCCATCGCCACCTTGTGCGAGCCGATCGCCTCGGCCGCCCAGGTGTTCGATCCGAACGCGGTGAAGGTGGTGCGCGACGAGGACGGCTACGCCCTCTACTTCAGCCGCGCGCCCATCCCCTGGAGCCGGGAGCGCTTCCCGCGGCGCGGCGGTTGGACCCCCGGAGAGCACTTCCGTCACGTCGGCCTCTACGCCTACCGGGCGGAGTACGTGCGGACTTGCGTGCGGCGCCCCCCGGCGGCGGCGGAGCTGCTCGAGTCCCTGGAGCAGCTGCGGGCGCTCGCCCACGGCGACCGCATCCACGTGGACGTGGCGGCCGAGGCGCCGGGGCCGGGAGTGGACACCGAGGCGGACCTCGCCGCCGTGCGCGCCCTCGTCGGCGCATAGGAGAGGAGGACGGACATGCTGTACCGGCGCTTCGACCGCAACCCGGCGGGGCGGGACTTCGTGGTGGGCGACATCCACGGGATGTTCGACGCCCTCGGCGCGCTGCTGGAGCGCGCCGGCTTCGACGAAGGCCGCGACCGCCTGTTCTCGGTGGGCGACCTCATCGACCGCGGCCCCGGCTCGCGCGAGGCGATCGACTGGCTCCGCCGGCCGTGGCTGCACGCGGTGCGCGGCAACCACGAGCAGTTCCTGCTGGACTCCGGCGACCCGCGCGTCCTCGACGTGTGGGTGCGCGGCAACGGCGGCGAATGGTGGCTCGAGTGCGGCCCCGCCGAGCGCGAGGCGTTCCGCGAGGCCTGCGCCGCGCTCCCCATCGCCCTCGAGATCGAGACCTCGAACGGGCGGGTCGGCGTGGTGCACGCGGACGCGCCCCGCTCGAACTCGTGGCCGGACTTCGTGGAGCGGCTGCAGAGGGGGGACCCGCGCGCCATCCAGCACGCGCTGTGGTCGCGCGAACGGGTCTCCGGCGCGCGCCGGCGCGCCGGCCCGGTGCGGCGGCTGCTCAGCGCGGCGGCGGGCGGCGGCCGGGAGGAGCGGGTGCTCGGGGTGGACCTCGTGATCTGCGGGCACACCCCCCTCATCCACTACGGGGACGGCCCGATGCCGCCGTTCGTCGAGGTGGGGAACGTGCGCTTCATCGACACCGCGGCCGTCTACGCGGAGTTGGTCGAAGACGCGCGCCTCACCATGGTCGAGATCGAGCCCGAGTGCGGGCGCGTCGAGGCCGTGGCCACCGCCGCCTAGCGGTTGCGGTAGACGATCCGCCCCTTGGTGAGGTCGTAGGGAGTCAGCTGCACGTTGACCTTGTCGCCGGTCAGGATGCGGATGTAGTTCTTGCGCATCTTGCCCGAGATGTGGGCGGTGACGGTATGCCCGTTCTCGAGCTCGACGCGGAACATGGTGTTGGGCAGCGTCTCGACGACGACACCCTCCATCTCGATGTGGTCTTCCTTCGGCAAGCGCCGCTCCTCTCTCCGGACGGGGGCCCCTATTGTCCGGCGCGCGGCCCCGCTTGGCAAGGAGAGGCGCGCCGGCCGGCGGCCGCCGGGCGGGGCGGACGCGGCGGGATCGGGGG
>CAZSPS010000287.1:0-2576 GCA_964608875.1 uncultured Ectothiorhodospiraceae bacterium | reverse complement strand
CCGGCACCGACCTCGGCGGCGACTTCACGGCCGAGATCGAGGCCACCGCCCGCCTGCTGACGGCGTTCCGGCGCCACGCCCTGCCCATCGCCTACACCACCGTCGCCTACCACCCGGACCTCAGCGACGGGGGCACGTTCGTGAAGAAGGTGCCGGCCCTCGGGCTGCTCGTGCGCGGCAGCGCGTGGACCGAGGTGGACGCGCGGCTGCGGCCCGAGCCGGGGGAGATCGTGGAGGAGAAGCAGTTCGCGAGCGCGTTCTTCGGCACGGACCTGGACGCGCGCCTCAAGGCCTTCGGAGTGGACACCCTGGTCCTCGCCGGCTGCACCACGAGCGGGTGCGTGCGCGCGTCCGCCATCGATTCGATGCAGTACGGCTACCGCACCATCGTGGCGCGGGACGCGGTGGGGGACCGGGCGCCGGGGCCGCACGAGGCGAACCTGTTCGACATCGACGCCAAGTACGGCGACGTGGTGGACGGCGCGGAGGTCCTCGCGTGGCTCGACGGCGGCGGCCTCGGCGCGCGCACGGCGGAGTCCGGCCCCGAGCGCGCCGTGGACGGCTTCCGGCGGTGGTGGTCGTCGGCCGGGGCGAGAGCCGGGACGTGAGCGCGCCGCGTCCCACGTCCCCGTTCGACGAGCTGCTGGAGAGCAACCGGCGCGAGTTGGACGCGCTCTACCGGGGCGCGGTCGGCGCCGAGCGCGGTGCGCCCGCGCCGGGGAGTGCGCCGGCGGACGCACCGCCTCCGTCTCCCGCCGAGCGCCTGCTGAACGAGCGCTACGGGGACGGCTGGCGCTTCGAGGTCACGAGCCGGCGGCGCGAGGCGAACGAGGCGGTCGTGGCCGGCACCCTCACCCTGCCCCACCCGGGCGGCGCGCGCGCCTGGTTCGGCTCCGCGCCGATCGCCGCGGGCGCCGATGCGGGCGCGGCCGGCGAGGGCTCCGCCGCCGGAGTCGGCTTCTCGTTCGGAGGGGGAGGAACGGCGGCGGCGGGCGCGGGCACGGCGGACGCCATCGCGGCGGAGGAAGCGGCGTTCGAGCGGGCGCGCGAGGACGCGCTCGCCCACTGCGTGGCGCTGCTCGAAGCGTGAAGCCCGGCCCCTGCCCTCCCGCCCCGCCGCACGCAGCCGCCACGCCTGGCATTCGCCGCGCCCGCGCGCCCCACGCACCCGCATCCGCACACGACACACGCACACGACCGGAGGAGCATCGCCCATGAGCACCGACCTGCGCAGCGCCGGCGAGACGGCCCCGCCGTTCCGCCTTCCGAACCACGACGGAGTGCCGATCGCGCTCGAAGACTTCCGCGGCCACTACCTCCTGCTGTGGTGGTACCCGAAGGCCGACACCCCGGGGTGAACCGTCGAGGGCAATGGGTTCCGTGACCGAATCCAGGAATTCACCTCGCGCAACGCCATGATCGCCGGGATCAGCTGCGACCCGCCCGCCGACAACCGGGCGTTCCGCGACAAGTTCGGCTTCCCCTACGACCTGCTGAGCGACGAGGACCGCTCGGTGTCGATGCGCTACGGCGCGGCGGCGAGCGCGGACCAGGAGTACCCCGCCCGCATCAGCTACCTCATCGACCCCGAGGGGCGCATCGCGCGCGCCTATCCGGCGGTGACCCCGGCCACGCACCCGGACGAGGTGCTGGCCGCGCTCGGGGAGCTCGGCTGAGGCCGCGCGGACGGCGGGACGGCGATGGGCGCGAGGGTAGGAGTCGACGTCGGGGGCACCAACACCGACCTCGTGCTCGAGTCCGAGCGGGGGGTGTTCGTGCACAAGGTCCAGAGCACCCCCCGCGACCAGTCCGAGGGGGTGCTGAAGGGGCTCGACGAGCTGTGCGGGATCGCCGGGGTCGAGCGCGGCGACGTCGAGCTCATCGTCCACGGCACCACCGTCGCCACCAACATCACCATCGAGCACGACGGCGCGGAAGTGGGGATGCTGACCACCCGCAACTTCCGCGACATCCTGCACATCGCCCGCCACAAGCGCCCCCACAACTTCTCGCTCCACTTCGACGTGCCCTGGCAGTCGCGCCCGCTCGTCAAGCGGCGCAACCGCATCCCGGTCACCGAGCGCATCCTGCCGCCCGACGGCCGCATCGAAACCCCGCTCGACGAGGACGACGTGCTCGAGGGCATCCGCGTGTTCCGCAAGCGCGGCATCCGCTCGGTGGTCGTCGCCTTCCTGTTCTCCTTCATCAACGACGAGCACGAGCGGCGCGCGCGCGCCATCGTCGAGCGCGAGATGCCGGACGCCTACGTGTGCTGCTCATCGGAGGTGGCGAACGTGGTGCGCGAGTACGAGCGCTTCTCCACCGCCGCCATGAACGCCTTCATCGGCCCGCGCACCAGCCTCTACCTCGAGAACCTGAGCCGGCAGCTCGCCGACAGCGGCTTCCGCGCGCACTTGCGCCTCATCCAGTCGAACGGCGGGGTGTCCACGGTCGAGGCGTGCTCGCGCCGCGCCGTCTCCATCCTCATGTCGGGGCCGCCCGCCGATGACCCCGCCGGCCGGCCCCCCCACGAGGGTGGAGCCGGCGCGGCGCCCGCCCGCCCCGGCCGTGGCCCC
>CAZSPS010000286.1:0-10484 GCA_964608875.1 uncultured Ectothiorhodospiraceae bacterium | reverse complement strand
CCGGACGTCGACCGGGCGTAGCCTTCCCAAGGGCCGCCCTCCTCTCCCCGGCGCAGCATGGCGAGCCGTCTCGGAATCGACGTCGGGGGCACGTTCACCGACCTCCTGCTGTTCGACGAGGCGACGGGGGCGCTGTCGCTGCTCAAGACCCCCTCCACCCCCGAGGACCAGTCCATCGGCATCCTGACCGGGGTGCGGGGCATCCTGGAGCGCGCCGGGGAGTCGGCCCGCAACGTCTCGAGCCTGCTCCACGGCACCACCGTCTCCACCAACATCGTGCTCGAGGAGAAGGGGGCGAAGGTGGGGCTCCTCGTCACCGAGCGTTTCGAGCAGATCCTCCATCTCGCCCGCTCCCAGACCCCGGGGCCGCTCGCGGGCTGGATGATCATGCGCAAGCCCGACCCGCTGGCCGACCTCGAGCACACCCGCGGCGTGCGCGAGCGCACCAGCGCGCGCGGCGAGGTCACGACCCCCCTCGACGAGGCGCAGGCGCGCGCCGCCATCGACGAGCTGGTGGAGGCCGGGGTGGAGTCCATCACCATCTCGCTCCTGCACTCCTATGCCGCGCCCGGCCACGAGCGGCGCCTGGCGGAGCTGGTGCGCGAGCGCGCGCCCGGCCTCCCGGTCACCGTCGCCTCCGGCATCCTGGCCGAGTTCCGCGAGTACGAGCGCACCCTGGTGGCGGTGATGAACGCCTACGTCGGCCCCGGCATGCGCCGCTACCTCGGCCACTTCGAGGACAAGCTGCGCGAGGTGGACTTCGACCCGCACGTCCACATCGTGCGCTCCGACGGGGGGCTGATGAGCGTCGCCCACGCCGCCGAGTCGCCCGTGCACACCATGCTGTCCGGCCCCGCCGGCGGGGTGTCGGGGGCGGCCTTCCTTGCGGGTCTCGCGGGCTACCGGGACGCGCTCGGGTTCGACATGGGCGGCACCTCCACCGACGTCTCGCTGATCCAGGACGGCAAGCCCAACGTCTCGCGCCAGACCTCGCTCGGCTACTACCCGATCAAGGTGCCCTCGGTGGAGGTGCACAGCGTGGGGGCGGGCGGGGGCTCGATCGCGCACGTGCCGATGACCGGCGCGCTGCGCGTGGGGCCGGAGAGCGCCGGGGCCGTGCCGGGGCCCGCGTGCTACGGGCGGGGCGGCGACCGGCCCACGGTCACCGACGCCAACGTGGTGCTCGGCCGGCTGCCGCCGGCGCTGCTCGGCGGCGAGATGCGCCTCGACGCGGCGGCGGCGGAGGAGGCGGTGGGCAAGGTCGCGCGGGACCTCGGGCTCGATCTCCACCAGGCCGCCCAGGGCATCCTCGACATCGTGAACGAGAACATGTTCGGGGCGCTCCGGCTCGTCACCGTGCAAAAGGGCCTCGACCCGCGCGACTTCGCGCTGGTGGCGTTCGGCGGCGCGGGGCCGCTGCACGGCAACGCGATGGGCATCCTCGCCGGCTGCTACCCGGTCATCGTGCCGCCCACGCCGGGCGTGCTGTCGGCTCTCGGCTTCCTCTACTCCGACGTGAAGAACGAGTTCGCCCACACCCTCATCCGGGTGGTGGACGAGGCGCGCCCGGAGGAGGTGGCGGACGCGCTCGCGGGGCTCGGCGAGGAGGCCGCCGCGTGGCTCTCGAACGAGGGGGTGCCGGCGGAGCGGCAGGCGGTCTCGTTCGAGCTCGACGTGCGCTACTTCCGCCAGGGGTACGAGTTCCCGATCGCGGTCGACCCGGGCGCGCTCCGCACGCGCGGGCTCGGCGAGGCGGTGGAGCGGTTCGGCGCGCTGCACGAGCGTCAGTACGGCTTCCGCCTCGAGCAGCCGGTGGAGCTGGTGAACGCGCGCGCGGTCGCGGTGGGGGAGGTGGTGCGCGTCGAGTTCCCGCGCTTCGAGAGCGAGGGGCCGGACCCGTCGGGCGCGGCGGCCGGCCGGCATCAGGTATTCTTCGACGGTCGGCTCATGCCCGTGGACGTCTATGATCGCGACAAGCTCCGGCCGGGGAACCGGATCGCGGGTCCGGCCGTGATCACCCAGCGCGACTCGACCACGGTGATCCATCCGGAGCACGTGGGCGAGGTGGACCCCCACCTGAACGTCCTCATCGCTCCGGTGGGCTGGCGGAACGGCGGGGGAGGAGCCTGAGATGGAAAGGCCGCACGATCCGGGCCGGGGCGGAGCGCTCTCGCTCGACGAGATGCTGCGTTCGAGCCGCGAGCAGTTCGACCGGCTGTTCAGCGACTCGGGGAACCGCGCGCCGGCGAACGGGAACGGCGCGGCGAACGGGAGCGGCGAGGCCGGTGGGGCGGCGGCGCCCGCGGAGCGGACGGAGGCAGCGGCCGGCGGCAACGGCGCGGCCGGCCCTCATGCGGACGCCCCCGCCGCCGCGCCCGCACCCGGCCGCAACGGCAACGGCGCGGCCCGCGCGCGTCCCGCCGCCGTCCCCGGCGGCCCGGCGGCGGACCCCTCCGCCGCCGCGTCCGCGTCCGCGCCGCAAGCCGGCAGCGGCCCCCGGCGTGCGCCCGCTCCGGACCTCGACCCCATCACCCTCGACCTCATCGAGAACGCGCTCCGCAACGCCCGCCACGAGATGGACGCGGTGCTGTTCCGCTCCGCGATGTCGCCCGTCATCCGCGAGCAGCACGACGAGTTCCCGATGATCACCGACCCCGAGGGCCGCATGATCGTCGGGCAGTTCGGCTCCTACATCCCGGAGATGCTGGCCGCGGCCGCGCTCGAGTTCGCCCCCGGCGACGTCGTCCTCCAGAGCGACCCCTACAAGTGCGGCGGCGCGGTCAGCCACATCAACGACTGGATGGTCCTGCTGCCCATCTTCCACGAGGGCGAGCTGATCCGCTTCAGCTCCATGTTCGGCCACATGATCGACGTGGGCGGACCCGTCCCGTGCAGCATGCCGACGGCGGCGACCTCCATCTTCGGCGAGGGCATGCGCATCCCGCCGGTCAAGCTCTACGAGCGCGGCGAGCTGAACCGGGCCGCCCTCGACATCATCATGAACAACACCCGCACCCCGGAGATGAACCTGAGCGACCTCATGGCCATCATCGCCGGGTGCCGCGCCGGCGAGCGGCGGGTGGTCGAGATCTGCGAGCGCTTCGGGGCCGGGGTCTACCGGCGCGCGTGCGGGGCGCTGCTCGAACGCACCGAGCGGGCGATGCGCAAGCTCATCGTGCAGAACCTGCCCGAAGAGCCGCAGACGTTCGAGGACTTCGTGGACGACGACGGCTGCGGCAACGGCCCGTTCAAGCTCAAGCTCACGGTGTGGCGCGAGGGCGAGCACGCCTACTTCGACTGGACGGGGACCTCGCCCCAGGCCCCCGGCCCCATCAACTTCTACCTCCACGAGGGCATGTTCAAGATGTTCATCGGGGTCTACATGATCATGGTGTTCGACCCCCAGATCCTGTTCAACGACGGCTTCTACGACATCATCCACGTGACCCTGCCCAAGGGCTCGCTGCTGCACCCCGACTTTCCCGCCGCGCTCGGCTCGCGCACCCACGCCCTCGCCCGCCAGTTCGACGTGCTGGGCGGGGCGCTCAGCCGCAACGCGCCGGAGATGGCGACCGCGGCGGGCTACGGCTCGAGCCCGCACTTCCTGTACTCGGGGACCGACGCCGACGGGCGGCCGTTCCAGCTGATGGAGATCCTCTACGGCGGCATCCCGGGGCGGCCGGCCGGCGACGGCATGGACGGCCATTCGTGGTGGCCGCTGTTCGAGAACATCCCCTCGGAGTACCTGGAGAGCTACTACCCGCTTCGCATTGAGGGCTACCGCTCGATCCCCGACACCGGCGGCGCGGGGCTCCACCGCGGCGGCAACGGGGTGGAGAAGGTCTACCGGCTGCTCGAGGAGGGCGAGGTCTCCATCCACGACGACCGCCACCTCACGCAGCCCTGGGGCATCCTGGGGGGGCGGCCGGGCGGTTGCTCGGAGAAGTGGCTGGAGCGCGGCGAGGACGGCGGCCGCGAGCCGCTGCCGTCGAAGGTGGACAACGTGCGGGTGCGCCCCGGGGACCGCATCGTGTTCCGCACGGCGGGCGGCGGCGGCTGGGGCGACCCGCTCGAACGCGACCCCGCGGCGGTGCGCCGCGACGTGCTGCGGGGGCTCCTCAGCGCGCAAGCGGCCGGGGAGGGCTACGGGGTGGTGCTGGACGCCGGCCCCGGCCACGAGGCCGACCGCGCCGCCACCGACGAGCTGCGCGCGCGCATGCGGCGCGAACGCGGTACGCTTCCCACCTTCGACTTCGGCACGCGCCCCGAGACCTGGGCCTGACACGGCGTCCGGTACGCCGGGAGAACCACGGACCCTCCGCTCATGGAAACCATCATCACCCTCGTCGTGCTGGCGATCGTCGTCATCGCCATCCTCTACGTCGTCTCCATCTGGGTCTACAAGCGCGCGCCGGCCAACGTCGGCTTCATCCGCACCGGCTTCCTCGGCACCAAGGTGTGCCTGGGCAAGGGCGCGCTGGTGCTGCCGGTGTTCCACGAGGTGACGTGGGTCTCGCTCGAGACGCTGAAGATCGTCGTGAGCCGCGCGCGCGAGCAGGCGGTGCTCACGTCGGACAAGATCCGGGTGGACGTGGTGGCCGAGCTCTACACCCACGTCGGCCACACCACCGGCGACCTCCTGACCGCGGCGCGCAGCCTCGGCGAGCGCACCTTCGACCCCGAGCGGGTCCGCAACCTGCTCGAGGCGAAGGTGGTGAGCGCGCTGCGCAGCTACGCGGCGACCAAGACCCTGGACGAGCTGCACGAGAACCGCGATGCGTTCGCGCGCCAGATCCGCGCCGACGTGGCCGAGAGCTTCGGCGCCAACGGCCTCGTCCTGGAAGAGGTGACGATCGTGGCCCTGGAGCAGTCCGGGCGCGAGTTCTTCAAGACCGACAACGTGTTCGACGCCGAAGGCCTGAAGATCATCACCGAGATCACGTCGAACGCGCGCCGCGCGGTGCACAACACCGAGAAGCGCACCACGGTCGCCATCCGCCAGCGCGACCTCGACACCCAGCTGGAGCTGCTGGAGATCGAGCGCCAGGAGGCGTTCGCGCGCGCCCAGCAGGACCGCGAGGTGGCGAACGAGCAGGCGCTGCAGGTGGGGCAGAAGCAGGTCTACGTGCTCGACCAGCGCATGGCGGTGGAGACCAAGGAGATCGACAACGAGAAGGAGCTCGAACGCATGCGCACCGAGCGCGACGTGGCGGTCATCGAAGAGGCGCGGCGGCGCGAGACGGCGGACGTGGAGAAGGAGCTGGCGATCGAGCGCACCCGGCGCGACCGCGACATCGCGCTCATCGGGAAGGCGCGCGAGCAGGAGCTGGCCGACATCGCCCGCACGCTCGCGCGCGAGAGCGCGGAGCGCGACCGCGACATCGACCTGGCGGTGAAGGACCGCCAGCGCCAGCAGGCGGACATCGAGCGGGTGACGGCGGTGACCGAGGCCGAGGAGACGGCGCGCACCCTGCGCCACAAGGCCCAGGAGGAGGCGAGCGTGGCGATCCGCGAACGCTCGCTGCGCACGCGGCTCGCGCTGCTCGACCTCGACCGCGAGGAGGCGTTCGCGTCCGCCCGCCAGGACCAGGAGGTGTCGGACGAGCGCACCCGCATCCTGGCCGCCAAGCAGCGCTTCATCCTGGAGCAGCGCCTGGAGGTCGAGCGCGAGGAGATCCGCACCTCGCAGGAGGTGGAGCGGGCGCAGATCGAGAAGGCGGTCACGCTCATCGGGGAGGCCGAGCGGCGCGAGGCGGCCGACATCCGGCGCGCCCTGGCGCGCGAGAGCGAAGAGCGCGACCGGGAGATCGCGCTCGTCGCCAAGGAAGAGGAGCTGGACCGGGCGCGGGTGCGGCGCACGCGCGCGATCGAGCTGGAGGAGCGCGAGCGCGAGATCGCGGTCATCGAGAAGGAGGGCGAGCGCGAACGGGCCGACATCCGCCGCTTCCTCGCCCGCGAGCAGGAGGAGCGCGACCGCGAGATCGCCCTGGCGGGCAAGACGCGCGAGCTCGAGACGGCGGAGGCCGAGCGGCTGCAGGCGACGGCGGCGCGCCGGCGGGTCGAGTCGGAGTCGGAGTCCGTGCCCCTGGTGGCGGCGGCCGAGCGGCAGAGGGAGATCGACCGCATCCGGGCCGAGGCGGGCGCGCAGGCGCGCGAGATCGACGAGGAGGCGAAGGCGCGGGTGACGCGCATGCACATGGTCACCCAGTCCGAGGCGCGGCGCGCGGCGGCGGCCGAGGAGGCGGAAGCCACCCTCACCCGCGCGCGCGCCACCAGCGAGGCGCAGCAGGTGCAGGCCGCGGGCATCGAGCGCGAGGCCGGGGCGCGGGGCCGGGCGGAGATGGAGATCGAGAGCCTGCGCGTGGTCAACACCGAGCGCATGCTCGAGGCTGAGGCGCGCGGGCTGGAGACCAAGGCCGGGGCGTTGCGCAAGTACAACGAGGCCGCCACCTTCCTCGAGCTCGCCAAGCTGCACATCGAGGCCGAGCGCGACGTGCACATCGACCAGGCGCGCGCGATGGGCGGCGCGCTGGCGCAGGCCCAGATCCGCATGTACGGCGGCGGCGACGGCACCATGGACACCATCCGCGGGCTGTTCACCTCGGGCTTCGGCATCGGGGAGGTGCTGGAAGGGGTGGCGCAGTCGATGCCCGAGGGGCTGCGCGACCGGCTCGCGCGCAACGGCATCCGGGGGCTGTTCGGGCGTCCGAACGAGCCGCTCGCCTTGCGCCGGGGGGTGGAGCGGCTGGAGGCGCTGGTGGCGGCGGCGCTCGGCGAGGGAGAGGAGGAGCGCTCCGTCCCGCTCAAGGAGGCGCTCGAGCGGCTGACGGAAGCGGCGGGCGACGACCCCGAGGCGCGCGCCGCGGTCGGCGTGCTCTCGAACTTGAACCAGCAGGGCTACTTCGACGACGCGCCGTTCGCCACGGTCTGGGCGCTGGTGCGGGCGATGGCCCACGGCATGGACGAGGACGGCGGCGGTTGAGCGTGGAGCGGGACGCCGCCGGGCTCCTCCCCGTGAGCGGCCCCGGCTGCCCGGACGTGGCCCTGCGCGGCGTATCGAAGACGTTCGGCGAGGACACCCACGCGGTCATCGACTTCTCGGCGGACTTCGAGCACGGGGAGTTCGTCGCCATGCTCGGGCCGAGCGGCTGCGGCAAGACCACCACCTTGCGCATGATCGGCGGGCTCGAAGAGGCCACCGAGGGGCGCATCTACATCGCGGGCGAGGACGTGACCGACCTGCCGCCCTCGCGGCGCGACACGGCGATGATGTTCCAGAGCTTCGCGCTCTTCCCCCACCGCACCGTGTTCCAGAACGTCGAGTTCAGCCTCAAGATGAAGGGCATGGACCCCGAGGAGCGCGCGCGCCGGGTGTGGCGGATGCTGGAGATGGTGAGCCTTGCGGAGCTGGCCGCGCGCCGTCCGAGCGACCTGAGCGGCGGGCAGCAGCAACGCGTGGCCCTCGCCCGCGCCCTCATCGGCGAGCCGACGGTGCTGCTCCTCGACGAGCCGCTCGGCGCGCTCGACTACAACCTGCGCCAGCAGATGATGCTGGAGCTGAAGAAGATCCAGCGCGAGACGGGCATCACCTTCGTCATGGTCACCCACTCGCAGCAGGAGGCGATGTCGATGGCCGACAAGGTCATCGTCATGAGCGACGCGGTGGTGCAGCAGATCGGCTCGTCGCGCGAGATCTACGAGCATCCGCGCACGAAGTTCGTGGCCGAGTTCATCGGCAACAACAACCTCCTGCCGGGCACCATCCGCTCGCACAGCGGCTCGGTGGTGTTCGTCGAGAGCTTCGGGCACGTGTTCTACGTGCGCGCGCCGGACGGGGAGGACGCGGGCGCCGACGCCGACGCCGGCGCCGGCGCCGGCGGCAGCGGCAGCGGCGGTGACGGCGGCGGGCAGGCGGCGGCGGCGCCGGTCGGACGCGAGGCGTGGTTCTCGGTGCGCGCGGACCTCATGTCCACGGGCGAGCGGGCGGACCTCGCCAACCGCATCGAGGGGGTGTACGTGACCACCGAGTTCCTGGGCTCGCTGGAGACGGACGTGTTCGAGGTCGCCCCCGGCCACTACCTGCACGTGGAGCAGCACCGCTCGGCGAGCGACCGGTCCTACGAGCCGGGCGAGCGCGAGACCATCTCCTGGGCCGCCAACGCCGGGGTGCTGCTCCTGCGCTGACGCGGCGGGCCGTTCCGTCCCGTTCCGCCCGTTCCGTCCGTCCCGCCCGGCCCCGCCTCGCCCCGTGCCGCCCCTCAGCGGGCCAGGTACGCTTCGACCGCGCGCGCGATGCCGGCCGCGTCGAGACCCGCGTCCGCCAGCATGTCGGCGCGCGAGCCGTGCTCGATGAAGCGGTCGGGCAGCCCCAGGTGCAGCAGCCGCGCCGCCGCGCCGTGCGCCGCCAGGCATTCGCCCACCGCGCTCCCCGCGCCGCCGGCCGCGTTCTCCTCGACCGTCACCAGCACGTCGTGCGCGCGCGCGAGCGCGAGCACCGCCTCCTCGTCCAGCGGCTTGACGAAGCGCATGTCGAACACCGTGGCGTCGAACCGTTCCGCCGCCTCCAGGACGTGGTGCAGCAGCGGGCCGAACGAGAGGAAGGCGACCCCCGCGCCCCCCCGGCGCCGCTCCTTCGCCCGGCCCATGGGCAGCGCGCGCAGCTCGCGCTCGACCGGGACGCCGGGGCCGGCGCCGCGCGGGTAGCGCACGGCGCACGGCCCGTCGTGCAGGAACCCGGTGTACAGCATCCGGCGCGTCTCGTTCTCGTCGGACGGGGCCATGATCGTCATGCCGGGCAGGCAGCGGAGGAAGGTCACGTCGTAGGCGCCGGCATGGGTGGGTCCGTCGCCGCCCACCACCCCCGCACGGTCGATCGCGAACAGCACCGGCAGGCCCTGCAGCGCCACGTCGTGCACGACCTGGTCGTAGGCGCGCTGCAGGAACGTCGAGTAGATCGCGACCACCGGCTTCAGCCCCTCGCAGGCGAGTCCCGCGGCGAACGTGACGCTGTGCTGCTCGGCGATGGCGACGTCGAAGTAGCGCTCGGGGTAGCGCTCGGAGAAGCGCTCCATCTTCGAGCCCTCGCGCATGGCGGGGGTGATCGCGACCAGCCGCTCGTCGCGCTCGGCCATGTCGCAGAGCCATTCCCCGAAGACCTCCGAATAGGTCGGGGAGGCTTGCCCGGCCGGCCGCGCTCCGCCCCCGGGCGCGATCCCGACCGCCGGGTCGAACGGGGAGCCGATGCCGTGGTACTTCACCGGGTCCGACTCCGCCGGCGGATAGCCCTTGCCCTTGCGCGTCACAACGTGCAGGAACTGCGGCCCGCCGAGCCGCCGGAGGTTCGTGAGCGTGCGCAGCAGGGCGTTCAGGTCGTGTCCGTCGATCGGCCCGACGTAGTTGAAGCCGAGCTCTTCGAACAGGGTGCCGGGCACGATGAGCCCCTTCACGTGCCCCTCGGCCCGGCGCGCGAGCTCGCGCACCGGCGGGAGCCGGCTCAGCACCTTCTTGCCGCCCTCGCGCACGTTCGTATAGAGGCGGCTCGACAGGAGCTGCGCGAAGCGGTTGGCGAGCGCGCCGACGTTCGGCGAGATCGACATCTCGTTGTCGTTGAGCACCACCAGCAGGTTGGCGCCGGCCCCGCCGGCGTGGTTCAGCGCCTCGAACGACATGCCGCAGGTGAGGGCGCCGTCGCCCACCACCGCGACCGTCCGGCGCGCGCTGCCGGTGCGCTCGGCGGCGGCGGCCATCCCCGCCGCCGCGCCGATGGACGTGCCCGCGTGGCCGACCCCGAACGCGTCGTAGGGGCTCTCGCCGCGCCGCGGGAACGGCGCCAAGCCCTGCCACTTGCGCACCGAATGCATGCGCTCGCGCCGTCCGGTGAGGATCTTGTGGGGGTAGCTCTGGTGCCCCACGTCCCACACGATCCGGTCGTGCGGGGTGTCGTAGAGGTAGTGGAGGGCGACGGCGAGCTCGACCGCGCCGAGCCCCGCCGCGAGATGGCCGCCGGAGCGCGACACGCTCTCGACCAGGTAGCGGCGCAGCTCCTCCGCCAGCCGGGGCAGCGAGCGTGCGGGCAGCCGCCGGAGGTCCTCCGGGGAGTCGATCGTCGAGAGCAGGGGATAGTCCGTCGCCACGCCCATCCTGATCCACGCCGTACACGCCCGCCGGCCGGGGTCCGTCCCGCCCCCGGAGCGCCAATGATCGGTACGGGCGGGGCGGGGTGTCAATCGGCGGCGCGTCCCGGGTGTTTGTAGGACTCACACCTACGCATCTCGGGAGGATTTGCTGACGAAAGTCGAGACCGTATCCGACAGACAAGAGCGGGCCGCCGGTGCAAGATCGCGCCATGTCCGCGCACCGCCGAATCATACCCCACGCCGTGGTACTCTCGCCGCCTGCGCCGCGGGACGACCGTGGCGCGGTGCGCCCGCAAGGAACCGGAGGGCACTGCCATGACCCCAGCCGCCGTCGTTGCACCGGAAGCC
>CAZSPS010000285.1:0-4035 GCA_964608875.1 uncultured Ectothiorhodospiraceae bacterium | reverse complement strand
GCCTGCGCTTCCGGCATGCCGGAGGCGGTGAGCCGGCGGAACGTCGCGAGGGTGTCGTAGCAGAAGAGCGTGGTCGGTTGTGCGGTGTCCATGGTCTGGCTCCTTTCCGTTGTCCTCTCCGCCCCCCGATGATACCCGGTTTGGGGAGGTGCGCGTGCCTGCCTTGCGCGCGGGCGGGGAGAGGGTCAGGATGGGAGGCGGCGTATCCCGGCGGGCGGACGAGGGGAGGGCGGTCATGGCTGCCACGGGAGACGGAGGGGCGGCCCCGGCAGGGCGGCGGTGGGACCAGGAGTTCGCCCGGCGCCTGGCCGAGCGGTTCGGCGGCGAGGCGGCCGGCCTGCTCGCGGAGCGCTACGAGCATGCGTTCGATCCCGCGTACCGCGGGCGCTACGGCCCC
The DNA here is from genome assembly GCA_964608875.1 of uncultured Ectothiorhodospiraceae bacterium. Classification (GTDB taxonomy): domain Bacteria; phylum Pseudomonadota; class Gammaproteobacteria; order HK1; family HK1; genus JAJDXW01. The sequence goes on along the minus strand of CAZSPS010000285.1, from coordinate 3,638 downwards.
GCCGATGCGGTCCGTGACATCGAGCTCATCGAGGCGCTGGAACGGCTCCAGGTGTCCGTGGACGCGGGCGCGGACGCGGATGCGAGTACGGGCGCGGATGCGGGCTCGGGTGCGGGTGCGGATGCGGGCTCGAGCGCAGGAGTGGGCGCGGGTGCGGCCGGCGGCGGGCCGTGGCGCGGCCCCCTGGCGATGGACCTGCGGCGCTCCGCCGGCGCCGACCTCCGCACCTTCCGCTTCCAGCTCTTCCACCCGGGCGGACCGGTGCACCTGTCGGACTCGCTGCCCATGCTCGAGAACATGGGGCTGCGGGTCGAGGACGAGCACCCGCGCGAGCTGCGCCGCGCGGGGGTGGACCGCTGCGACGTGGTGTGGCTGCACGACTTCGGGCTGCGCGAGCGCAGCGGGCGGGAGGTGGACCTCGCGGCCGTGGGGGAGGCGTTCAAGGAGTGCTTCGCCCGCGTCTGGTCCGGCGAGGCGGAGGACGACGGCTTCAACCGCCTCGCCCTCGCGGCCGGCCTCGGCTGGCGGGAGATCGCCTTGCTGCGCGCCTACGCGAAGTACCTGCGCCAGGTCCGCTTCGGCCTGAGCCAGCCCTACATCGAGGACACCCTGGCCCGCAACCCGGCCCTGACCCGCGAGCTCGTGCACCTGTTCCACGCGCGGTTCGATCCGGAGCGGGCCGGCGGCGCCGGCGGCGATGGCGACGGCGGCGGCGACCCGGCCTACGCGGTCGCGGAGCGGGTCCTCGCCGGGCTCGAGACGGTGGCGAGCCTCGACGAGGACCGCATCCTGAGGACCTGCTTCGAGCTCATCGAGGGCACGCTGCGCACCAACTTCTACCAGCGCGGGCCGGACGGCGCCCCGCGCCCGTGCCTCGCCCTGAAGCTCGACCCGGCGTGCGTGCACGAGACGCCCGAGCCCCGGCCGCGCTTCGAGGTCTTCGTCTACTCCCCCCGTCTCGAGGGGGTGCACCTGCGCGGCGGGCCGATCGCGCGCGGCGGCATCCGCTGGTCGGACCGGCGCGAGGACTTCCGGACCGAGGTGCTGGGGCTGCTCAAGACGCAGATGGTGAAGAACGCGGTCATCGTGCCGGTGGGCTCCAAGGGCGGCTTCGTGCTCAAGCGCCCGCCGGACGCGGGCGGGGGGCGGGCGGCCCTCGCCGCGGAGGGGCTCGCCTGCTACCGGCAGTTCATCGGCGCGCTCCTGGAGGTCACCGACAACTACGCGGGCGGCGAGGTCGTGCCGCCGCCCCGCACCGTGCGCCTCGACGGGGACGACCCCTACCTGGTAGTGGCCGCGGACAAGGGCACCGCGACCTTCTCCGACACCGCGAACGAGCTCGCGTGCGCCGCCGGCTTCTGGCTCGGGGACGCGTTCGCCTCGGGCGGCTCCGACGGCTACGACCACAAGGGCATCGGGATCACCGCGCGCGGGGCGTGGGAGTCGGTGAAGTCCCACTTCCGGGTGCTGGGCCGCGACCCCGAGGCGGCGCCGTTCACCGTGGCCGGCATCGGCGACATGAGCGGCGACGTATTCGGGAACGGGATGCTGCGCTCGCGCCGGATCCGCCTCGTCGCGGCGTTCAGCCACCTGCACGTCTTCATCGACCCCGATCCCGACCCCGAGGCGTCCTTCGCCGAGCGCGAGCGGCTGTTCGCGCTGCCGGGCTCGACCTGGGCCGACTACCGCGAGGATCTCGTCTCGCGGGGCGGCGGGGTGTGGCCGCGCACGGCCAAGCGCATCCCCCTCTCCCCCGAGGCCAGGGCGGCGCTCGGCATCGCGGGGGGCGCTGATGAGAGGGCCCCGAACGACGTGGTCCGGGCCATCCTGCGCGCGCCGGTGGACCTGCTGTGGAACGGCGGCATCGGTACCTACGTCAAGTCCTCGCACGAGACGCACTCCATGGTCGGCGACCGCTCGAACGACCCGGTGCGGGTGAACGCGCAAGAGCTGCGCTGCCGGATGGCCGTGGAGGGCGGCAACCTCGGGTTCACGCAGGCGGCCCGCGTGGAGTACGCGCGCGCGGGCGGGCTCGTCAACACCGACGCCATCGACAACTCGGGGGGCGTGGACTGCTCCGACCACGAGGTGAACATCAAGGTGCTGCTCGACGACGCGGTGCGGGGCGGGGCGCTCGGCCCGGCCGAGAGGAGCCCCCTGCTGCACGCGATGACGGACGAGGTGGCCCGGCAAGTGCTGCGCAACAACTACCTGCAGAACGTGGCGCTCGCGGTCGCCCGCTCGCAGGCGCCGGCCCTGCTGGAGGTGCACGCCCGGCTCATCGAGCGGCTGGAGCGCACGCGCGAGCTCGACCGGGCGGGGGAGGGCCTGCCGGACCGCGACGAGATCGCCGAGCGCCGCAAGGCGGGGGAGGGGCTGGTGGGTCCGGAGCTGGCGGTGCTGATGGCCTTCGCCAAGCTCGACCTGTTCGAGGCGCTCATCGGATCGGAGCTCCCGGAGGACCCCGAGATGGCGGGGGTGCTGGCCGCGTACTTCCCGGAGCCGGTCCGCGAACGCTTCGCCGGGCGCATCCCCCGGCACCGGCTGGCGCGCGAGATCGTGGCCACCGTGGCCGCGAACGAGACGGTGAACCGGTGCGGCATCAGCTTCGCGTTCCAGATCGTGGACGAGATCGGCGCGGCGCCCGAGGACGTGGTGCGGGCCTGCTTCGCGGTCCGCAACCTGTACGGGCTGCCGCAGCTGTTCGACACCGTCGAGCGGGCGGACCTGCCGGCCGGGGCGCATGCGGCGGCGGTGCTGGAGGTGCGCAAGCTCCTGGGCCGGGCCGCCCGGTGGCTGCTGCGCAACGCCCCGCGCCCGCTGTCGGCGGCGGCGGTGGTGGAGCGCTACCGCGAGGGGGTGCGGGCGGTCGCCGCCCTCATGCCGGCGGCGATGTCGGAGACGGTGCGGGGCGAGACGCGCGCGGCGGCGGCGGCGCTGGCCGAGGCCGGGGTGCCCGCGCCCCTCGCGGAGCGTCTCGCGCTCTGCTCCCAGCTGCCGGCGGCCCTCGATGCGACGGAGGTGGCGTTGCGCCTCGCCGGGGGGACGGCGGCCGGGGAGGTGGTCGAGCAGGCCGTGCAGGCGTGGTACGGGGTGGACGAGCTGCTCGGCATCGGGTGGCTGCAGGCGCGGGTGGCGGCGCTGCCGCGCGACGACCGCTGGCAGGCGCTGGCCCGCGGGGCGCTCCGGGGGGACCTCCTGCGCCGGCACCGGGCGCTCGCCGCCCAGGTGCTCGCCGCCGGCGGCGGCTCGCGGCCGGATGCGGCGCTGCGCGCGTGGGGCAACGCGAACGCCCGCGCCATCCGGCGCTGGACGGAGCTCCTCGCTGACCTCAGGGCGGAGCTGCGGGTGGAGTACCCGATGGTGGCGGTCGCCCTGCGCGAGCTGCGCGAGGTGGGGAGCGCGGGAGACTCCGGCGGGGGCGGGCTCAGACGTTGAACAGGAAGTGGATGACGTCGCCTTCGCGCACGACGTAGTCGCGGCCTTCGAGACGGCGGCGCCCCGCGTCCTTCGCGCCCTGCTCGCCGCCGTGCGCGACGAAGTCGTCGTAGGCGACGACCTCGGCGCGGATGAAGCCGCGCTCGAAGTCGCCGTGGATGCGCCCCGCCGCCTGCGGCGCGGTGGCTCCCGCGGGCACG
>CAZSPS010000284.1:0-2789 GCA_964608875.1 uncultured Ectothiorhodospiraceae bacterium | reverse complement strand
GCACCTCGAAGGCGGTTTCCGTCCCCGTGCCACACCCCGTCCACCTGGGCGGCGCCCGCCGGCTCGGAAGGTTCGTATCGGCTCACGGCTGCTAGACTCCCACGAAGCGACGCCGACGGAGCGCCGAAGTGTACGACATGGCAAGCAAGGGAGCGGGAAACGCGGGGTGGGTGCGGTGCAGCTGAGCGAACGGATGGGGCGGCTCGGGACGGAAACCGCCTTCGAGGTGCTGGCGCGGGCGGAGGAGCTGGCGCGCGGCGGGCGCGACGTCATCAACCTCGGCATCGGCCAGCCGGACTTCAAGACGCCGCCCCACGTCGTGGAAGCCGCCGTGCGCGCGCTCCGCGACGGCCACCACGGCTACACCCCCGCCCCCGGTATCCCGGAGCTGCGCGAGGCGGTGGCGGCGGACCTGGCGGCGCGCCGCGGGGTGGAGGTGGACCCCGGCCGGATCGTGGTCGTGCCGGGCGGCAAGGTGACGATGTTCTTCGCCATTCTCATGTTCGGCGAGCCGGGGGCGGAGATCATGTATCCCAACCCCGGCTTCCCCATCTACGAGTCGGTCATCGAGTTCAGCGGGGCGACCGCGGTCCCCATCCCCCTGCTCGAAGAGCAGGACTTCTCGTTCGACGCCGAAGCGGTGCTCGCGGCCATCACGCCGGCGACCCGCCTCATCATCCTCAACACCCCGGCGAACCCGACCGGCGGCGCGGTGCCGAAGCGCGAGATCGACCGGCTGGCGGCGGGGCTCGCAGCGCATCCCGGGGTGGCGGTGCTGAGCGACGAGATCTACTCGCGCATCCTCTACGACGGCCGCGAGCACGCCTCGCTCCTCGCCTACCCCGGACTCGAGGACCGGGTGATCCTGCTCGACGGATGGAGCAAGACGTTCGCCATGACGGGCTGGCGCCTCGGCTTCGCGGTGTGGCCGCAGGCGCTGGCCGAACACGCGGCGCGGCTCGCCATCAACTGCCACTCGTGCGTCAACGCCGCCGCGCAGTTCGCGGCCATCGCCGCGCTCGAAGGGCCGCAGGATGCGGTGGACGACATGGTGCGCGCGTTCGACGAACGGCGCGCGGTCGTGGTGGACGGGCTGAACGCGCTCCCCGGCGTCTCGTGCCGCATGCCGGGCGGGGCGTTCTACGCGTTCCCCAACATCGGCGGCACGGGGCTCGACGCGCGCACCTTCCAGAACCGGCTGCTCGAAGAGGCGGGGGTGGCGACGGTGGCCGGCACCAGCTTCGGGGCGTTCGGCGAGGGGTACGTGCGCTTCTCCTACGCGAACAGCGCGGAGAACATCCGCCGCGCCCTCGAGCGGGTGGGCGGCCTGCTGGCCGACGCCGGGAGCGGCAGCGGGTCTCGAACGCCTACCCCGAGCGCGTGAACTTCTGGAGCGAAGCGGGGGTGAACGGCGCGAGCCGCGCCGCCGCGCCCGACGCCACCGTCACCTCGCCGACGTAGAGGTCGCCGCGCGAGTCCGCCCACAGCCCGTGGGGCGCGACGAAGTTGCCGGGCAGCACCTCCTCCTCGCCGCCGATGAGGCACTGCACCGCCCCGTCCGGGTCGTAGACGCCGACCCGCGCGATCGGCTCGTGGCCGTGCGGGGGCGAGGTCATCAGGCGGAAGTGCGGCACCTCGCGCACGCCGGAGCGGAACCCCAGCTCCGCCACGTGCACGTTGTCCTGCGCGTCGATGAAGATGTCGTCCGGGCGGTTCACGAAGTCCCAGCTGCGCAGGTACTCCCCCTGCGGCGTGAACAGCTGGACGCGGGAGTTCTCCCGGTCCGCCACGTACACCGTGCCCGCGGAGTCCACCGCGATCCCGTGCGGCAGGTTGAACTGGCCGGGGCCGCTGCCGGGCTCGCCCCAGGAGCGCTCGAGGTTCCCGTGCGCGTCGTAGCGGTGCACGCGCGCGTTCCCGTAGCCGTCCGCCACGTACATGGCGCCGTCCGGGAGCACGGCGACGTTGGTCACCTGGTTGAACGGCCCGCCCGCGTACTGCACCGGCGAGACGTCCGGCACGAAGCCGGTGTCGGAGCACTGGCCCGGCTCGCCGACGGTTCGCAGGAGCTCGCCGGCGGGGGTGAACGTGCGCACGGTGTGGTCCCAGCAATCGACCAGGTGCACCCGGTCCGCGCGGTCGATGAAGATGCCGTGCGGGCGCGGGAACATCCCCTCGCCCCAGGCGTCGAGGAACTTGCCGTCCTTGTCGAACACCATGAGCGGATGGTCGCCGCGGCAGAACACGTAGACCCGGTCGCGCGAATCGACCGCGACCCCGGCTACCTCCGTGAACGACCAGCCCTCCGGGAGGCGCTCCCAGCCCTCCACCACCTCGAACTCGAGTCCGTGCCGGCCCTTCGCCACCGTACCGTACCCCTCTCCCCTGCTTCTCCGGCGGACGCGGGCGCGCCGCGCCGCCCGGCCCCATTATGCACCGCCGGCCACGCCCGTCCGGGCGGCCGGACGGCAGGCGGCGCGGCCTCGTGCGGGCGGCGCCCCGCCGCCCGTCCGCGAAAAAATTCCGGCTCAGCGCTTGTCGAGACGAGCCGGATCGACTATTTTGCGCGGCCTCCCCGCAACCGAGAGGCCCCCGGAGACCACCTTGGCAACGACCGGTAAGAGGGCGAAAAGCTCCACCAGAGAGGCTCGGACGGCAGCCCGGGCCGGCGGCGGAGCCGCCCGCAAGACCGCCGGAAAACCCACGGCGAACAACGCTCCCAGGGCCGCGGGCGCCGCCGCTCGCGGCGCGGCGAGCTCCGGCGCCCCCGCCGGAGCCGGAAGGACGGC
>CAZSPS010000283.1:0-3075 GCA_964608875.1 uncultured Ectothiorhodospiraceae bacterium | reverse complement strand
ATCTCGGTGCGGTCGGGACGCATCGAGATCATCATCTGCACCGGCCTCAAGACCCGAGGCGGCCGGCAGGCGTGGGGTTCGGTGGCAGCGGGCCTTCTCTGCGACCGCAAGCAGAAGGGCTGACGGCCCCCTTCCCGGAGGCCCTACCGGCCTGCCCCCGACCCATTCGTGGGGCAGCCGCTGGGGCGTCCTTCCGTCCGTTTCGGCACCGGCAGGAAGGGGGCCGCCATGGCTCGATGCGACATCGACGAGCGGCAGGACCGGCGGCACCGCCGCAACCTGGACGGCTACCATCGGCGCGTTGCCGAACGCCGGGAGCGCGGCCTCTGCATCAAGTGCGGCCAGCGCCCGCCCGCGCCGGAGCGCAGCATCTGCGCGCCCTGCGGCGAGAAAGCCAGGGCCGCCGAACGTGCCCGCGCCGCGCGTCTCCGCGCCGAGGGCAAGCCGGTGCGCGATCCCGAAGCCCGGCGCCGGGCCGACCGCGAGCGCGACCGCCGCCAGCACGCCGAGCGTCGGGCCGCCGGCCTCTGCGTCAAGTGCGGACGGGTTCCGGCGCTCCCGGAGCGGACCCAGTGCGGGCCATGCGCCGAACGGCGTCTCGCCGCCGACCGCGCCCGTCACGCGAGAGCGAAAGCCGAGGGCAGGCCGCGGCGCAATTCGGAAGCCGGTCGCCTGGCGGATCGCGAGCGCTGCCGCCGCCGTCGCGCCGAACGCCGGGCGGCCGGGCTGTGCATCCGGTGCGGGACCCTCGCGCCCGAGCAGGGCCGGTCGATGTGCGAGCCCTGCCGCGACGACCGGCGGGCCGCGAAACGCGCGCTCCGGGCCGAACGCCGGGCCGCCGGCCTCTGCGAGACCTGCGCGGCGCCCGTGACCGGCGGAGCCGCCTATTGCGATCCTTGCGCCGCTGCCCGGAACGAACGGCGGCAGCGCAACCCGGAGCCGGCGCGGGAGGCGGACCGCCGGCGCTATGCCGAGCGGCGCAAGCGGGGCGACTGCACGAGCTGCGGCAAGCCGGCCCAGGGGGCGGCCGAGTGCCGGACCTGCCGCGACGCTCACCGGGCGCGCTACGACGCCCGCCGGGCCGCCGGGGTCTGCGTCAAGTGCCGGACCCCTACGGTCGGCGGCGCGGCCTATTGCGATCCCTGCGCCGCCGCCAAGGCCGGGAGCCGCGACCGCAACCGTGAGGCGGAATACGCGGCCAGGCGCCGACGCTATGCCGAGCGGCGGGCCAGGGGACGCTGCGTCACGTGCAACGCGCTGTCGCCGGACGCGGCGCGCTGCAAGCCTTGTGCGGCCGTCAACGCCGGCCAGCGCGACCGCGAGGCGGAGAAGGCCGCCCGGCGCCGGCGGTATGCCGAGCGGCGGTCGAACGGGCGCTGCGTCGAGTGCGATGCGCCGTCGCCCGGAGCGGCGCGGTGCGAGCCCTGTTCCCTCCGGCACCGCGAGCGCTCGGGGGCCTTCCGCGGCATCCCGTTGTGGGACCCGAGCTGGACGGTGATCGAGATCGCCACCGGGGTCTGTCACGGCACCTATGACAGCGAGATGGAGGTCGCGGCCTGCCTCGCCTTCGCGAAGCTCTCGCGCGACGAGGTGGAGGTGATCGCCGACGCCAGCCCGATGGCGGGCTTCACCGCGCCCGGCTGGCAGTGAAGCGGGTCGGGCGCGGCGGGGATTTCCTTGCTCCGCCGCCGGCCCGCAGTCCGCGATTCAGCACGACAGGAAGGACACCGCGATGACCGTGAAGGACATCGAGACGCTGCGCGCCGAATATCGGGAACGCTACCACCGCCGCACCGCCGAGCGCCGCGCCAGGGGCCTCTGCGTGCATTGCGGCGAGCGTCCGCCCGAACCCGGCCGCAGCCGCTGCGAGCCCTGCGCGGCGAAGAAGCGGCCGGCCCACCGCGCCCGCTACCATCGCCGCACCGCCGAGCGCGTCGCGCGGGGGCTCTGCCCGAAATGCGGCAAGCGCCCGCCCGCGCCCGAGCGCAGTCAGTGCGCCCCCTGCCTGGAGAAGGACGCCGCCGCCGGCCGGGCCCGGGACGCGCGGCTCAGGGCCGCCGGCATTCCGCGCCGCGATCCGGCGACGGCTGCCGAGTACGAGCGCGGGCGCAACCGCCGCCGGGCCGAGGACCGCCGGGCCAGGGGGCTGTGCGCCGCCTGCGGCAAGTCCCCGCCGGCGCCCGGCCGCGCGTCCTGCGAGCCGTGCCTGGAGAAGCGCCGCGCGTCGGATCGCGCCAAATACGCGGCCGGCAAGGCGGCGGGGAAGCTCTACGGCGGGGCCAACCCCGAGGCGCGGCGCAGGGCGGCACGCACCCGGAGCCGGCGGCGCAGGAAGGCCTGGATCGAGGCCGGGCTCTGTGTCCGCTGCGGCGCGACACCGGAGATCGAGGGCAGCACGAACTGCGACTCCTGCAAGGAGAAACACCGGGCCAGGAGCCGCCGCAGATACGCCGAGCGGCGCGCCGCCGGGCTCTGCACCAAGTGCGGAAGCCCCGCCTTCGACGGCCTCGCCTATTGCGGCGCCTGCGCCGCCATCCGCGAGGTCCAGCGTCCGCCGGAGATCAAGAACGCCCAGTCCCGGCGGCGATACGCCGAACGGCGCGCCCGCGACCGGTGCACCGACTGCGGCGCGCCGTCCCAGAGCGCCTCGCGCTGCGTGCCGTGCGCGGAACGCTCGCACCACCGCTCGACATACTTCAAGGGCATCCCGATCTGGGACCCGAGCTGGACCGTGATCGAGATCGCCAGCGGCGAGGCGCTCGGCACCTTCGACAGCGAGGCCGACGTGGCGCTCTGCCTCGCCTTCGCCAAGCTGGCGCGCGACCAGGTCGAGGTGATCGCCGACATCAGCCCGATGGCAATGCACACGAGCTGGACCTGACCGGACCGCCGGCCCCGGTTCCCGAGCCGGGGAACAGGCGCGGCGGGGTTTCCCTGCTGCGCTGCCGGCCCGCCGCGCGCCGCCCCGTCCATAGACATATCGCCGGCCGGACGCCCGCCGCTCAGGCGGCCCCACAGAAGGAGCAACCCACCATGGCAGCCTGCATCCCCGACGATCCGACCTACTGCTTTTGT
>CAZSPS010000282.1:0-1776 GCA_964608875.1 uncultured Ectothiorhodospiraceae bacterium | reverse complement strand
CCACCTCAACGCCAACAAGCGAAGCGTCGTCCTCGACCGGGAGACGGAGCCGGGGCGGGCGGCGTTCGCGCGGCTGCTCGCGCGCGCCGACCTCCTGGTGCGCGAGGGCTTCGCCCCGGACCTCGACGACGCCGACGCTTGGCGCGCGCGCCATCCGCGCCTGGTGGTGGCCACCATCACCCCCTTCGGTCTCACCGGTCCCCGCCGGGACTGGAAGGGCACGGACCTCACCCTGATGCACGCGGGCGGCTGGGGCTACATCATCCCCGGCCGCGGCGCGCCCCGCGAGTGGCCGCCGATCCGCCCCTTCGGCCACCACGCCCTCATCCAGGCCGGGCTGCACGCGGCGGCGCCGGCCATCGCCGCCTGCCGGGCCGCGCGCGCGAGCGGGGAGGGCGACCACCTCGACGTATCCGTGCAGGAGAGCGTGGCCTTCCTGCTCGGCCGCCATCTCACGTCGTGGGAGTACGCGGGGCGGGTCGACCACCGCTCCGACCCCTCCATCTACGAGCCGATGGGCTTCTATCCATGCCGGGACGGGGAGGTGTTCATCATCTGCCCCGAGCAGCACCAGTGGGAGCGGCTGCTCGAGCTGATGGGCGAGACCGAATGGGGCGAGCGCCGCCCGTTCAAGAGCCGCGACGAGCGCGGCGCGCACGGCGCGGAGATCCGCGAGCGGGTGGCGGCGTGGACGTCGCGGCGGGACGCCGAAGCGGTGTTCCACGCCTTGCAGGCGGCGCGGGTGGGGGCCGCCCCGGTGTTCGACCACGGCCGGCTCGCGGCGCAGGAGCACCTGCGGGCGCGGGGGTTCTTCGTCCCGCTCGAGCATCCGGGGCGGGGGCGGGTCGAGATGGCGGGGGCGCCGTACCGCCTGCGCCGGCCCTGGTGGCGGCTGGCGCGCCCCGCGCCGGCGCTCGGCGAGGCCGGCGGCGCGCTCGACGGGCTGCTCGCGGGCGCGAATCCGGACGCGAACGGCGGCGCTGGGACTGCCGCTTCCCCGTCTGCCGCCGGCGGACGGGGGCAGGGAGAGGAGATCCCGCCGCCCGCCGCCCTCGGTGCGCAAGGGGCGGCGGACGGACCCCTTCGCGGCGTGCGGGTGCTCGACCTCTCCTGGGTGTGGGCGGGGCCGCACTGCACCATGATCCTCGGCGCCCTCGGGGCGGAGGTGCTCAAGGTCGAGTCCTCGGCCCGTCTCGACCTCACCCGCCGGGCCTCGGTCTACGCCCGCGGCCTCGCGCCCGGCCCGAACCGCAACGGCTACTTCAACCAGCTCGGCCAGCACAAGAAAAGCGTCGGCATCGACCTCTCCAAGGACGAGGGCCGCGCCCTGGTGCGGCGGCTCGCGGCCCGCTGCGACGTGTTCGTGGCCAACTTCGGCACGGGGGTGCTCGAACGGATGGGGCTCGGCCCGGACGACCTGCTGGCGGAGAACCCGCGCATGACCGTCGCCCTCGTCTCCGCCTTCGGCCAGGACGGGCCGTGGCGGCTCTACACCGGCTACGGCCCGCTGGTCGCGCCGCTGAGCGGGCTCTCCGCCCGCACCGGCTACGCCGAAGACGGACGCCCGCGCGACGTGAACGTGGCCTACGGCGATCCGAACGGCGGGGTGTACGCGGCCGTCGCCATCGCCGCCTCGCTCTTCGCCCGCGACTTCCCGGGCGCGGGAGAGGCGGGCGCGGGCGGGGAGGAGAGAGGAGGGGAGACGGGGCAGGTGATCGACGTCTCCATGTGGGAGGCGATGGTCTGCACCGCGTTCGAGGGCTGGATGGAGCACGC
>CAZSPS010000281.1:0-7543 GCA_964608875.1 uncultured Ectothiorhodospiraceae bacterium | reverse complement strand
GGATGCAGAGCTTCTTCTTCGGGCGGGTGGCGGGGGGGGTGGTGGTCCTGCTGCGCGCGGCGGCGCCGCGCGCGGAAGGCGGCGCCGCCTCGCGCAGCAGGACCACCACCACCGCCGCCACCAGCCCGAAGAAGAAGCTCTGCATCTCCGCCCGCCGCACGTCCATCAGGTGCGCGAGCGGCACCACGCGGGTGAAGAACGCCGCCGCCCCGGCGGCCCCGACGGCGAGCGGCAGCAGGAAGCCGAGGTCCACCTGCCGCGCCGCGCCGCGCAGATCGAGCCGCGCCAGCCGTGCGGCGAGCGCGAGGTCGAAGCCGCGGATCGCGGCCAGCAGCCGCCGGTAGATGCCGAGCAACAGCGCCACCGTCGCGCCGCTCACACCGGGCACGAGGTCGGCCGTGCCGATGCAAAAGCCCCGCATCGCGCCAGCCGCCCAGACCCACGCGGTGGGGACGGCGCCGCCGCCTCCGCTCCCGGCGCGGGGCGCGTTCAAGCGCGCGGGGCCGGCGGCGGACCGTCGTCCGCGCCGCGGCAGGCGTCGAGGGTCTCGCGCAGCGCTCCGGGGTCGAAGTCGCCGGTGAGCACGGTGTCGCCGATCGCACGCGGCAGCACCAGGCGGATGCCCTCGTCCAGCGCCTTCTTGTCGCGCGCCATCAGCGCCAGCATCGCATCCGGGTCCAGCTCCGCGGGGCCGCGCGTCGGCAGGCCGGCGCGCCGCACCAGCGACTCCACCCGCGCGGCCTCCCCGCGCGCGAGCCAGCCCATGCGCGCGGCGAGGTCGGCGGCCATGCAAAGGCCGGCGGCCACCGCCTCGCCGTGCAGCCAGCGGCCATAGCCCGCGCCCGCCTCGATCGCGTGGCCGAAGGTGTGGCCGAGGTTGAGGCGCGCGCGCACCCCCGCCTCGCCCTCGCGCTCGTCCTCGGCCACCACCTCCGCCTTGATCCCGCACGAGCGGCGCACCGCGTGCGCGAGCGCGTGCGGGTCGCGCGCGAGCAGCCGCTCCACGTTCTCCTCCAGCCACGCGAAGAACGCCCCGTCCCACAGCACGCCGTACTTGACGACCTCCGCAAGCCCGGCGCGCAGCTCGCGCGCGCCCAGGGTCGCGAGCACCGCGGTATCGGCGACGACGCAGCGCGGCTGGTGGAACGCGCCGATAAGGTTCTTGCCGCGGGAGTGGTTCACCCCCGTCTTGCCCCCCACCGAGGAGTCGACCTGGGCGAGCAGCGTGGTCGGCGCCTGCACGAAGGCGACCCCCCGCTGGTAGACCGCCGCCGCGAAGCCCGCGACGTCGCCGACCACTCCGCCCCCGAGCGCGAGCACGGTGGCGCTGCGGCGGAACCCCCGCTCCGCCAGCGTGTCGAGGATGCGCGAGACGGCTTCGAGGGTCTTGCCCTCCTCCCCGTCCGCGAGCACCACGGACTCGACCTCGCGGTTGCCGAGCGCGCGGCGCACCGGCTCGAGGTAGTGGCCAGCCACCGTCTCGTCCGTGACCACCAGCACCTGCCGGCCGGCGAGCCAGGGGGCGTACGACTCGGCGCGACCGATAAGCCCCTCGCCGACGTGGATGGGATAGCTCCGCTCCCCGAGCTCCACCGTGAGGGGCCGCGCGGACCCGTCCCGGCCCGCTCCGTCCCGCTCCGCGCCCGCCGGCTCTCCCCCCGCGCCGCGCCCGCTCATCGCGGCCCGCCCCGGCCCGCGAGCGCTTCGGCGACCTCGCGCGCCACCTGGCGCGAGCCGCGCTGCCCGGTCTCCAGCACGAGGTCGGCCACCTCGCGGTACAGGGGGTCGCGCACCTCCAGCAGCTCGGCGATGCGCGCGCGCGGGTCGTCGGTCTGCAGCAGCGGCCGGTTGCGGTTGCGCGAGGTGCGCTCGTGCAGGAGGCCGGCCGGGGCGTAGAGGTACACCACGAAGCCGTTGGCGGCGAGCGCCTTGCGGTTCTCCGGCGCGAGCACCGCACCGCCGCCCGTCGCCAGCACCACCCCGCGCTCGCGGCTCAGCTCCGCCAGCACCGCCGTCTCCCGGCGGCGGAAGCCCTCCTCGCCCTCGATCTCGAAGATGTAGGAGATGTCCACTCCGGTGCGCTCCTCGAGCACCCGGTCGCAGTCGTGGAAGCGCTTGCCGAGGTCCGCGGCGAGACGGCGGCCGACCGTCGATTTGCCCGAGCCCATGAAGCCGACCAGGAAGACGTTCTCGGGGATATCCATCGCTCGGTGATGTGCGCCGCCTTGGCCTTATAATATCCGACCACGGCATCCGGACAGCGGAGCCCCCGTAGCGATGCGCGTACTGCGCCGATTCCTCGTCGTCTTCGCCTGGCTCACCGGCGCCGCCCTCGCCACCTTGGCGGCGGCCGGGGCCGTGCTGTGGATCCACCTCCACGCGCAGCTGCCGGACGTCAAGTCCCTGCGCGACGCGCGCCTGCAGGTGCCCTTGCGGGTCTACACCCGCGACGGCCGGCTGCTCTCGGAGTTCGGCGAGATGCGCCGCCGCCCCCTCCCCCTCGACGCCATCCCCGAGGCGCTGCGGGTGGCGGTGCTCGCCACCGAGGACGAGCACTTCTTCGACCACGACGGGGTCGACTGGCGGGGCATCGTGCGCGCCTTCCTGCACCTCGCGCGCACCGGGGAGAAGGGGCCGGGCGGCAGCACCATCACCATGCAGGTCGCGCGCAACTTCTTCCTCGGCCGGGAGAAGACCTACTTCCGCAAGTTCAACGAGGTGCTGCTGGCCCTCAAGATCGAGCGCGAGCTGTCGAAGGACGCCGTGCTCGAGCTCTACCTGAACAAGATCTTCCTGGGGCACCGCGCCTACGGGGTCGCCTCCGCGGCCGAGGTGTACTACGGCAAGCCGCTCGACGGCCTCTCGCTCTCCCAGATCGCCATGATCGCGGGGCTGCCCCAGCGCCCCTCGGACTTCAACCCGATCACCAACCCCGAGCGGGCGCGGCTGCGGCGCAACCACGTGCTGAGCCGGCTGCTCGACGTGGGCTACATCGACCAGGCGACCTTCCTCGCCGCCTCGCGCGCGCCGGTCACCGCCGGCTTCCACGGCCCGGTGGTGGAGGCCGAGGCGCCCTACGTCGCCGAGATGGTCCGGCTCGAGGCGGAGAAGGTGCTGGGACCCGCGGCGTACTCCGGCTCGTTCGAGGTGCACACCACGATCGACAGCCGCCTGCAGGCGGCGGCGGTCCAGTCCTTGCGCGACGCGCTCGACGAATACGACCGCCGCCACGGCTACCGCGGACCGGAGCGGCGGTTCGAGCTCGGGGAGGCACCGGACGGCGAGGCGCTGGAGGAGCTGTTGCGCGAGGAGTCCATGGTAGGGGGCCTCGTGCCGGCGATCGTGACCCGGGTGCGGGCGCGCGAGGCGGCGGTGCACGTGCGCGGCCGGGGCGAGGCGGTGCTGCCATGGGAGGCGATGGCCTGGGCGCGGCCCTACGTGCACGTGGACCACCGCGGCCCCGCCCCGCGCAAGGCCTCCGACGTGCTCGCGCCCGGCGACCTCATCCGCCTGAAGCAGGTCGAGGGCGGCTGGCGGCTCGCCCAGGTGCCCACGGCACAGGGCGCCCTGGTGGCCATGGACCCCGAAGACGGCTCGATCCTCGCCCTCACCGGGGGGTTCGACTTCCGGCAGAGCAAGTTCAACCGCGGCACCCAGGCCCGCCGTCAGCCCGGATCGAGCTTCAAGCCCTTCATCTACGGGTCGGCCCTCGCGCGCGGCTTCACCGCCGCCAGCGTCATCAACGACGCGCCCATCGTGTTCGACGATCCGGGGCTCGAATCGTCGTGGCGGCCCAAGAACTACAGCGGCAAGTTCTACGGACCCACCCGGCTCCGGGTGGCGCTCGCGAAGTCGCGCAACCTCGTCTCGATCCGGCTGCTGCGCGAGGTCGGCCTCGACTTCACGCTCGACTACGTCGGACGCTTCGGGTTCGACTCCGCACGCCTGCCGCGCGGCCTCACCCTGGCGCTCGGCACCGGCGAGGTGACGCCCCTCGAAGCGGCCACCGGCTACTCGGTGCTGGCCAACGGCGGGTTCGCGGTGCGGCCCTGGTTCATCGAGCGGATCGAGGACCGGCGCGGCGAGTCCGTCTCCGTCGCCGCCCCCGCGCGGGTGTGCCGCGAGTGCGAGGAGGGGGCGGCCGCGGCCGCGCCGCGCGTGCTGCCGGCGGGCGACGCCTGGATCCTCAACTCCATGCTGCGCGACGTGATCCAGTACGGCACCGGGCGCAAGGCCCGCGAGCTCAAGCGCCGCGATCTCGCCGGCAAAACCGGCACCACCAACGACCATCACGACGCCTGGTTCTGCGGCTTCGTGCCGAGCCTGGTGGCGGTCGCGTGGGTGGGCTTCGACGAGCACGAGCCGCTCGGCAACTACGAGGCCGGGGGCCGGGCCGCCCTGCCCATGTGGACCAAGTTCATGCGCACCGCGCTGTCCGGGGTGCCGGAGTACATTCCGCCGCCGCCCGAGGGGCTGGTGACGGTGCGGATCGACCCCGAGACGGGGCAGCGCGCCAACGCCTCCGACCCCGACGCGGTGTTCGAGACCTTCCGGGTCGCGCGCATCCCGGACCTCCATCCCGGCGGCGGCGCGGCCGGAGGAGGTGCGCCGCCGGACGACGGCCGGGCCAGCGGCGCGACCCAGCAGCTGTTCTGAGCCGCGCCGTGGGGTGCGTGCTGCGGGTGGCGGTCCCCTGTCCGCTGCGCCGCTCGTTCGAGTACCTGCCTCCGGACGGCGCCGACGCCGCGGGAGCGGGCGGCGGCCCGCTCGCGCCCGGGGCGCGGGTGAAGGTCCCGTTCGGCCGCTCCACCCGCACCGGGGTCATCCTCGGCGCCGCGGACGAGCCCGAGATCGACCCCGCGCGCCTTCGCCGCATCGAGGAGACGCTCGACGAGGAGCCGTCCCTGCCCGCGCCCATCCTGCAACTGCTGACCTGGGCCGCGGACTACTACCACCACCCCATCGGCGAGGCGATCCAGACGGCGCTGCCGGTCGGTCTTCGCCGCGGCCGGCCGAGCGCTTCCGCCGCGCCCGCATCGCCCGCCGCGGGCGGCGCGGACGAAGGCGGCCCGGAGCGTCCCGGCGGCGACGACGACGACGGCCCCAGCCGCCTCGCCGCTCCGAACGACTCCCAGGCCGGCGCCATCGATGCGATCCTCGAGGCCGAGGGCTCGTTCCGCGCGTTCCTGCTCGACGGGGTGACCGGCAGCGGCAAGACCGAGGTCTACTTCGCGGTCATCGACCGCCTGGTCCGGGCCGGCGGCCAGGCGCTCGTGCTGGTGCCCGAGATCGGCCTCACCCCGCAGCTCGTGGCCCGTTTCCGCGCGGCCTTCCCCTTCCCCCTCTCGGTGCTGCACTCGGGGATGACGGCGGGGCAGCGGCTGCGCGCCTGGCGGGCGGCGCGCGACGGCGAGAGCCGCGTGGTCGTCGGCACCCGCTCGGCCATCTTCACCCCGCTCCCCCGGCCCGCCGCGATCATCGTCGACGAGGAGCACGACCCGTCCTACAAGCAGCAGGACGGTTTCCGCTACTCCGCCCGCGACCTCGCCCTGATGCGCGGGTGGCGCGAGGGGGTGCCCGTGGTGCTCGGCTCCGCCACCCCTTCCCTCGAGACCCTGCGCCTCGCGGCGTCCGGGCGCTGCCGGCGCCTGCATCTCGCCGAGCGCGCCACCGGGGCGCGGATGCCGGCGGTGGTGCTGCACGACGTGCGCCGCCGCCCGCTCTCCGGCGGACTCTCGGAGCGGCTGACGGACGCCATCGACGAGCGGCTGGAGCGCGCGGAGCAGACGCTGCTGTTCGTCAACCGCCGGGGCTTCGCGCCCGTCGTCCTCTGCCACCACTGCGGTGGCACGATCGAGTGCCGCCACTGCGACGCCCGCCTCGTCCTGCACCGCGCGGAACGGCGCATGCGCTGCCACCACTGCGGCGCCCGGGAAGCCATACCGGACGCCTGCCCGGGGTGCGGCGCACCGGAGCTGACCGCCGTCGGCAGCGGCACCCAGCGCCTCACCGAGAGCCTTGCGAGCCGCTTCCCGGCCGCCCGCATCGTGCGCGTGGACCGCGACTCCACCCGGCGCCGGGGCGAGTTCGACGCGATCGTGCGCGACGCGCGCGATGGCAAGGCGGACATCCTCGTCGGCACCCAGATGCTGGCCAAGGGACACGACTTCCCGCGGGTCACCCTGGTGGGGGTGGTGGACGCGGACGGGGGCCTTTTCAGCATCGACTTCCGGGCGCCGGAGCGCGTGGCCCAGCTCGTCACCCAGGTGGCGGGGCGCGCCGGGCGTGGGGACCTCGAGGGCGAGGTGCTGGTGCAGACCCGCTGTCCCGACCATCCCCTGCTGACGACGCTGGTCCGCGGCGGCTACCCGGCCTTCGCCGAGCAGGCCCTCGCCGAGCGGGCCGAGGCGCGGCTGCCCCCCTTCTCCCGTCTGGCCCTGCTGCGCGCCGAGGCCAAGGCGCGCGGCGCGAGCCTGCGGTTCCTCGCCACGGCGCGGCGGCTCGCCGACGACGTGCCGCGCCGTCCCGGAGTGGAGGTGATGGATCCGGTGCCCGCGCCGATGGAGCGCCAGGGCGGGTGGTACCGGAGCCGGATGCTGCTGCGCTCGGCGTCCCGGACCGACCTCGGGGCGTTCCTCGGGCCGTGGATGGAGCGGCTGGAGGAGGCGCGCACCCCGCGCGGGGTGCGCTGGTCGCTCGACGTCGACCCCATCGACCTCGGATGACGGGCCGCACGGGGCGAAAGGTGCGAGAATGAAGGCCCCCCAGCCACCCGCCGCCGGCGCCACCGGAAGGAACCCTTGAAGCGCGCACTCGAAGCGCTCGTCGCGAACGCGGTCGCCGCCCTTTGCGAGCGGGGCGAGCTGGACCCCGCCGCCGTCCCCCCCATCGTCATCGAGCGCGCCCGCGACCCGCGCCACGGCGACTTCGCGTGCCCGGTCGCACTCGGCGCCGCCCGCGCCGCGCGCCGCAACCCGCGCGAGCTGGCCGAGCGCATCGTGGCGGAGTTGCCGGCCGGCGAGGGCGACGTCGCATCGGCCGCCGTGGCCGGACCCGGCTTCATCAACTTCACGATGGCGGACGCCGCCTTCCAGCGGGTCGCAAGCGAGATCGTGGGCTCGGAAGAGGCGTGGGGCCGGTCGCGGCGCTTCGCGGGCAAGCGCGCCCTGGTGGAGTTCGTGTCGGCCAACCCCACCGGGCCGCTGCACATCGGCCACGGGCGCGGCGCGGCCTGCGGGGCGGCGGTCGCCAACCTCCTCGAAGCGGTGGGCTGGGAGGTGGAGCGCGAGTACTACGTCAACGACGCCGGAAGGCAGATGGACCTGCTGGCGCTCAGCGTGTGGCTGCGCTACCTCGAGCTCCTGGCGGACGGCGGCGGCGCCGGCGCGGCGGCGCCGGAGCTCCCGGCGGGCGCCTACCGGGGCGAGTACGTGCGGGACGTCGCGCGCGGCCTCGTGCGCGAGCACGGCGAGCGCTTCGCGCGCGGCGGCTTCGAAGCCCCGGCGCCCGCCCCCGGCGGCAACGAGGACGCGCACCTCGACGC
>CAZSPS010000280.1:0-1623 GCA_964608875.1 uncultured Ectothiorhodospiraceae bacterium | reverse complement strand
GAGATGGAGCAGCGTTTCCATGGGTCTGCGTCCTTGTCCCGGCCCTTACAGGAACCAGTCGTAGAGCGGGTAGAAGAGGGGCTCGGTATAGCCCTTCGGCAAGGTGACGTGCAGGGCCACCTCGAAGAAGAAGAACGTGGCCACCGGGGCGGCGACGGCGACGATGCCGGTGAGCACGCGGCCGTGGCGCCCGATGGCGCGCAGGTAGAAGAACAGGAACAGCGGCACCGAGCCGTACACCCCGACGACGTGGATGAGCCCCACCATCGCGGTGAGGGAGGCGGCGACCAGCAACACCTGCCCGCGCGCGCCGCGCGCGAAGAACGGGCTCTCGCCGTCCGCCCCGGCCGTGCCCGCAGTGCGGCGCGCCCATCGCACCAGGATCCACACGCAGCACCCGAACATCCCGGCGGCCAGCCAGAACGGGAACGCGCCGCCGCCGGGGCCTTCGCCCGGAAGCCAGCCGATGGGGAGCTCCGCGCTCTTCCACATGAGACCGGCCGACACCGCCGCCATCACGAGGGCGAGGACCAGTTCCGCTTGGCGCATACGGGAGACGGGGAAGTTGGGTGGGTGGGCGGCCCGGGCGACGCGCGCGCGTCGTGCGCGTCGCCCGGGCCGTGTGCGCGAAGGCCGCGCCGCGCGCCGTCAGATCTCGCCGATCTCCTTGAGCATCGCCTCGTGGATGGCGCGCTCGCGCATCCAGTAGGCCTTGAGCTCCGCGCCAGAGATGAGGTCGCCGTACAGACTCTTGTCCCGCTTGTACTTCTGCCACTCGCTGGAGTCGTACACCTTGCGGAACACGTCCTGGTAGTAGGCGGCCGCCTTCGCGTCCATGCCCGGCGCCCCGACCACGGAGCGCTGCATGAAGTACACGAAGTCCTGCCCCAGCTCCTTGAAGGTCGGCGCCTCCCTGAACAGCGGCAGGCGCTCGGGGGTGAACGCGGCGATGGCGCGCGTCTTGCCGGCCTCGTAGAAGCCGAGTTGCTCCGACGGGTTGTTCACGGTGGAGTTCGCGTGCTTGCCCGCCAGCTCCTTGGCGACCCGTCCGCCGCCCTTGAACGGCACGTACTTCATGTCGAGGCCGTAGGCGGAGTTGAGGAAGGTGGTGAGGAGCTGGTCCTCCTGGCCCTTGCCGGTGCCGGCCATGATCCAGCCGTTGCCCGCCGCCTTGGCCGCCTTCACGAACTCGTCCACCGTGTTGATGCCGGAGTCCGAGTGCACCCACAGCAAGAAGGTGTCCTCCGCCATGCGCGCGATGGGAGTGAAGGTGGTGACGTCCACGTTCAGGTTCGGCTGGCGCAGCGGCGTCGTGTAGAAGCTGTTGAGGGTGACCATGATGGTGTGGTCGTCCCCGGTCTTCTGCTTGAGGTGGATGAGCGCCTCGGCGCCGGAGCCGCCCGGCTTGTTGATGGGTACGAGCGGCTTGGAGGCCAGCCCGTGCTTCTCGACGATGCTCTGCATCAGCCGCGCCATCTTGTCGGCGCCGCCGCCCTTGCCGGCCATGATGACGAAGTCGATGGGTTTCCTGGGCTCCCAGGCGGCGGCGGTGCCGCCGACGGCCGAGGAGGCGAGCGCCGCGACGGCGACCGCCACGGCGGCGGCGGCAGCGGCGAAGGGTCG
>CAZSPS010000279.1:0-4832 GCA_964608875.1 uncultured Ectothiorhodospiraceae bacterium | reverse complement strand
GCCACCACCGGCCCCGTGCCGATCCCCAACCGGCACCGCAGCGACTCCCCGGCGAAGGTCCGCTCGCGCATCGCCGCCCGCATCTCGAGCGCCGCCCGCACGGCGGCGAGCGCGTGCGCCGGGTTCGCCACCGGCGCGTTGAACGCGGCGAGCAGCGCGTCGCCCTGGAACTGGATGACGGTGCCGCCGTGGCGCTCGACGATCGCGGTCATGTGCGAGAACCAGTCGTTGAGCACCGCCACCACCCCCGCCGGCCCCAGGGTCTCGGTGAGCGGCGTGAACCCCACCAGATCGCAGAACAGCACGGTGGCGCGGTCCTCGGCGGGCTCGATGCGCCCGCCCGCCGACAGCAGCGCGTGCGCCACCTCCTCCGGGATGAAGCGCCCCAGCGTGCGCCGGATGACCTGGCGCTCGCGCAACCCCTCCACCATCTGGTTGAACGAGCGGTTGGCGTCGTCCATCTCGAGGATGACGTTCGCCCGCAGCGGGCGCACCTCGTCCAGGCGGTTGGCCTCCACCACCCGCGCCGCCGCCGCGATCGCCCGCACCGGCCGGCTGATCCGCCGCCCCACCAGCACCGCGACCAGCACCGCCGCGACCAGCACCGCCAGCCCGGCCCAGCCCGCGTCCAGCATCCGCTCGAACGCGCTGCCGTCCGTGCGCTCGACGTCGAGGTGCACGCCGACCGTCCAGCCGCCCCCGTAGCTCGGCACCTCGCGCCGCAGCACCAGGTGCCACACGTCGTTCAGCACCACCCACGCCACGTCCACCCCCGGCCGCGAGCGCACCAGCCACTGCCCCTCGCGCCGCGCTGCGGTGCCGAGCCCCTCGAGCACCGGGTCCCCCAGCTCGTCGAGCGTGGCGAGCGGGTGGTCCGCCCCCGTGCCGGGCGGCGACCAGTGGATGAGCTGCGGATGGGCGAGCACCTGCCGCCCCTCATAGAGGATGAACGGGGTGAGGCCGGGGACGGACGAGACCTGCGCCACCAGGTCCTGCGACAGCTCCGACACCGGCACCACCTGCCCCAGCATCCCGACGAAGCGGCCGTCCGCGCGGCGCAGCGGCGAGTCGTGCAGGACCACCGCGGTATCCAGGGCGTCGAGCCAGAACGGGTCCTGCCAGGCGGAGGTCTCGGCCTCGGCGCCGGCGCGCAGCCACTCGTGCATCTGCGGGTCGTCCGAGAAGTCCTCGCGCACCGACGCCCGCGGGCCGCGGTACCAGGTGCGGCCGCGGCCGTCGGGTCCGAAGATGCCCATGCCGGCGAGCTGCGGGGTGGCCGCGAGGGCGCCGAACATGAACGCGTCCAGCCGCGCCCGCTCCACGCCTCCCTCCTCCCCGCCGAGGCCGGCCTCCACGTCCACGGCGCCCTCCGCGACGCGGGCGGCGATCCAGCGGGCCTGCTGCGAGACCGGCTCGAGCCGGCCCCGCAGACGCTGCTCGAGCGCGTCGAGCACCGTCTCGGAGCGCTCCTGGAACAGGGCGCGGGTGGACTGGACGGCGCTCCCGAAGCCGAGCCACAGGATGGCGCCGGCCGCGAGTGCGACCAGCGCGCCGAGGCCGAAGACGGCCACGACCGTCACCGGCACCCGCCGGCGGCGCGGGGGCGGATGCGAAGCGGACGCGGGCGTGGCAGGCGCGGGCGCGGTGGCGGACGGGGCGGCGGCGCTCATCGCAAGACCTCGCGGTGGTGGAGCCGGGCGCCGACGATCAGGAGCGGCGGGCGAGGAACTCCGCCATGATCTTCTGGGGCTCGCCCTCGCGGTAGGCCGCCTGCTGGCCGAGGGCGCCCGCCCGGAACGCATCCTCGAAGCCGCGCATCGCGAGCTCCCGGAAGCGGGCCTTGGTGCGCCGGAACGCGACCGGCGCCTTGCCCGCCAGCTCGCGCGCCAGCTCCTTCGCCCGCTCCCGCACTTCCCCCGCCTCTTCCGTCACCGCCGCGAACAGCCCCAGGCGCTCGCACTCCGCCGCGTCCATGAAGCGCCCGGTGTAGGAGAGCTCCTGGTTCTTCGACCAGCCGAGGTGCAATGTCATCCAGTACGAGCCCATCACGCTCGGCAGCCCGGCGTTGATCTCGGGCTGGCCCATGCGCACCGCGCGGTGCGCCACCCGCAGGTCGGAGACCAGCGCCATCTGGAAGCCGGCGCCGGCCGCGAGGCCGTTCAGCGCCGCGACCACCGGCTTGTCCAGCGCGAGGATGGCGGTGTAGGTGCGGCACACGGCGCGGAACCACGGCTCGACGCGGGCCGCCTCCATGACGCTCGCCTCGCCCAGGTCCACCCCGGCGCAGAACGCCCGCTCGCCCGCGCCGGTGAGCACCACGGCGCGCACCGCGGGGTCCGCGCCGCACGCCTCGAGCGCCGCCGCGAGCGACTCCGCCAGCTCCACCGTCACCGCGTTGAGCGCCTGCGGACGATTCAGGGTGAGGACGGCGATGCCGTCGGCCCCGCGTTCGACCAGCACGACCTCGGACATGCGTTCGCGCCTCCGCTCTGCTTCGTCGTCCCCCGCCCGCGCCCGGCCGGGGGATCGGGGTCAGCCGGCCTGCGTGAACGGCTCGCCGCCCCAGCGCTCGCGCACCGTGAAGCCGTCCACGGGGCCGCGCCGGAGCTTGGTGAGCTGCTTCACCGGCCGGCCGAAGGGCATCACCGCGCACACCGCGACGTGCTCCGGCACCCCCAGCAGCTCCTTGAGCTTGCCTTCCTGGGCGATGGCGAGGGTGGTGATCGTACCCCCGTAGCCCTCGTGCCGCGCGCCCATCAGCACGTTCCACGCGAAGGGATAGATGGAGGCGCCGCTGATCACCCCCACCCGCTCCAGGTACTGGTCCATGGAGGCCACCAGCCGCAGGTCCACGCACACCACGAGCACCACGTCGGCCTCGCGGAAGGTACTGAGGAGCGTGGCCCTCGGCTCCGTGCGCTCGATCTCGTCCGGCCCGACGGCGAGCGGCTCGACCGAGTTCCACGGGCTCTGGCCGGCGGCGATCTGCGCCGTGTAGCGCTTGGCCGCGGGGACCGCCAGCTGCGCCAGCGCCTCGCGCGTGTCCGGGCTGCGCACCACGATGACGTGCCAGCCCTGGCGGTTGCCTCCGCTCGGCGCGAACCGGGCGTGGTCCAGGATGCGGTACAGCACCTCGTCCGGCACCGGCTCGCCGGTGTACGAGCGGGCCGCGAACGTGGTGCGCATGACGTCGTAGAGCTCCATCGGCGCTCTCCCCTTGTGTTCCCTCGCCGGGCCGCTAATCTAGCAGGCTCCTGGCAGGCTCCGTCCGCCCACCGGCGGACCGGGCCTCGAACCGAAGCGCATGGGGGAGACGACGGCATGTACGACCTGGTGATACGCAACGCCACCCTGATCGACGGGCTCGGGACGCCGCGCCGCGAAGGCCAGGCGCTCGCCGTCCGCGACGGGCGCATCGCCGCCGCCGGCCCGGAGGCGGAGGTGGGGCGGGGGCGCGAGGAGGTGGACGCCGCCGGCCGGGTGCTGTGCCCCGGCATCGTGGACCTCCACACCCACTTCGATGCGCAGCTCACCTGGGACGGCTACGCCACCCCGTCCGTCGAGCTCGGCGTGACCTCGGTCGTCATCGGCAACTGCGGCTTCACCATCGCCCCCTGCCGCGAGGCCGACCGCGACCGCACCCTGCGCAACCTCACCCACGTCGAGGGCATGTCGCTCGACGCCCTGCGCGCCGGGGTGGACTGGGACTTCGAGACCTACCCCGAGTACCTCGCGATGTTCGAGCGCAAGGGCACGGTGCCGAACGTCGCCTCCTTCATCGGCCACTCCTCGGTGCGCACCTACGTGCTGGGGGAGGAAGCCTCCGCGCGCGCCGCCACCGCCGCCGAGGTGGCGGAGATGAAGCGGCTGGTGGTGGACGCGATGGGCGCCGGCGCCATCGGCTTCTCGACCTCCACCCTGGAGCAGCACAACGGCGAGAACGGCATCCCCATGCCCTCGCGCCTCGCCGACGAGCACGAGATGTTCGAGCTGACGGGCGCGCTCGGCGAGGCGGGCAAGGGCGTCTTCATGCTCACCAAGGGCATGACCAGCACCGTCCCCTGGCTCGAGGAGATCGCGGCCCGCAACGGCAGGCCGGTCATGATCGCGGCCATGTTCGTGGACCCCAACGACCCCGAGCGGGTGTTCCGCGAGCTGGACCAGATCGGCGAGGCCAAGGACCGCGGGCGCGAGCTGTGGGGGCAGGTGGGCTGCTTCCCCCTCGGCATGGAGTTCTGCCTGGACCACCCCTACCCGCTCGAGGCGTTCCTCGCCTGGCGCCCCGCCATCGAGGCCCCGGACGGCGAGGCGTACCGGCGGGTGCTGGCCGACCCCTCGTTCCGCGCCGCGGTCAAGGCGGAGGCGAAGACCGCCGGGGTGCCCAACCGCTTCTCCTACCACCAGTGGGAGCACATGCGGATCATGCAGGCGGCGCGCCCGGAGAACCGCCCGCTCGTCGGCCGGGTGGTGGGCCACCTCGCGCGCGAGGCGGGCCGGGACCCGTTCGACTGGTTCCTCGACTACTGCCTCGACGGCGAGATGGGTTCGCTCATGGAGTGCCCCATGTTCAACGTGGACGAGGAGCGGGTGAAGGACCTGCTGAACCACCCGCACGGGGTGATCGGGCTCTCGGACGCGGGCGCCCACCTGTCGTTCCTGTGCGACGCCGGCTTCGGGCTGCACCTGTTCGGGCACTGGGCCAGGACCCGCGGGGACCTGAGCCTCGAACGGGCGGTGCAGGCGGTGACCGGCCGGCCCGCCGGCGTGTACCGGATCAAGGACCGGGGGCGGCTGCGCCCGGGCGCATACGCCGACCTGCTGCTGTTCGACCC
>CAZSPS010000278.1:0-5160 GCA_964608875.1 uncultured Ectothiorhodospiraceae bacterium | reverse complement strand
TTGCCCGCCGCGAAGGCTCAGGTCGCCCGGCAGGTAGTGGTAGAGCGTGTGGCCGCGGCGCTGCGCCTCGAGCGCGAGCACGAACGTGCTGTCGGCGTCGATGTCGATGCCGCTCACGTGGTCCATCTGGATGGCGACGGCAAGGCTCACTGCATGGCGCTCCATCGGGGGGGGCCGCGGCGGGCGGCGTGCGAGCCCGAATCTTACCCCCATCCGCCCGCCGGCAGGCGGCCCCCGCGCCCCTGCCCGCGCCTCTGCGGGGCCGCGGCGCCGGACCCGGAAGGGTGGGGTACGATACGCGGCCCCCGGCACCCCGGCGCGAAGCGCCCGGCCCATAAGTTGAGGAAGAGAGCGCATGGCATTCAACGCACCGATCGAACGGTTCCGCTTCCCCGAGTCCTGCCGGGACGCCTTCGCCGGCAAGCGGGTGCTGATCACGGGCTCGGGGCGCGACGGCGGGATCGGCCAGGCGCTCGCGCTCGCGGCGGGCATGAACGGCGCCGAGATCGTCGGCGTCCACTTCCACCGCAGTTGGCAGGACGGGTTCGACCTCGCCGAGCAGCTCCGAGAACGCGGGGTGAAGTCGTTCGCGCTCCAGGCCGACGTGACCAACATGCGCGACCTGTGGGCCTCGCGCGGCTACGTCGTCGAGCAGATGGGCGGGCGGGGGCCGGACCTCGTCATCTGCAACTCCGGTTTGAGCGAGAGCGGCTACCGGTTCGGCCGCGCGCTGCCGGAGCAAGAGGGCGAGAGCCGGGCGGAGCGGCGGGCGCGGGTGCGGCAGAGCTTCATCGACAACCTCGAAGAGTCCCGCACCGTGCTGGACACCAAGATCGACGGCTTCGTGGCGATGACCCACCTGTGGGCGGGGGAGGCGGTGTACCACCGCCAGCCGCTCACGATGGTGTACGTCTCCTCGCGCCAGGCGATCGACCCCGGGATGTCGGTCCCCGGCTACGTCATCGCCAACTGGGCGGTGCTGCCCCTGCCGCGGGTGCTGCGGGTGAACCTCGGGCGCTCGGCCGAGTTCGTCAGCGCCTGCTCCGTCCTGCTGCCGTTCGTGCGGACCGGGATGACGGAGGAGTACGCCGCCAACCCGAAGGTGTTCGGGCGCTGGCAGTCGCGGATGCTCGAACCCTTCGAGGCGGCGCACGCGCTGTCCCGGCTGCTCGCCCGGCCGGAGGCGGAGCTGGACCTCGGGAGCTTCGAGTTGCGCGTGAAGGGGCCGCCGGAGGAGACGCGGCTCACGTGGTCGCAGGTGCAGTTGGAGGCGCAGACGGCGGAGCTCGCCTGGAGCGCCGGCGAGCCGCTCGTCTGCACGGAGGGCTGATTCAGCCGCTTCGGGTCCGCCCGCCGCCGCCGCTCCTCCCTCGTTCCAGCGCGTCGAGGCGTTGCCGGAGCGCGAGGAGCTGCGCCCGCAACTCCTCGATCTCGCCGCCGGATGCGGCCTCGGCGCCGGATGCGGAAGGGGGAGGCGCGGAGGCCGGCGGCGTCCCGCCGTCCGGCGGCGCGAACATGCCGAACGAGCGCTGCAGGAACTCGGCGTTGCGTTCCCCGAGCCGCCCGAGCGCCTCCAGCGCGCCGGCCGGGTCGAAGGGGTGGGACATGCGCCGCAGCAGCTCGCGCTGGTTGTCCGCGAACAGCTCCATGCTCCGCTCGAGATACTCCGACAGCTGGTCCCCGAACCCCTCGTGGTACAGGTGCAGCAGCCGGCGCAGGTACCCGAGGGGCAGCAGGTCGCGCCCCTTCACCGCCTCCTCCGCGACGATCTGGGCCAGGACCGAGACGGTGAGGTCGCGGTCCGTCTTCGCCTCGCGCACCACGAACTCCTCGCCGCGCTTGATCATCTCGTGCAGGTCGGCGAGCGTGACGAACTTCCCGCTCGCGGTGTCGTAGAGACGCCGGTTCGCGTACTTGCGGATGACGATGGGCTCGCCGCTCATGCCGCGTTTGTACCCCATTCGACTGTGCAATGCAAAAAACCGGCGAGAGAGGCGAGAGGGTCTCGTGACGCCCGAGGCATTCCGGACGCCGGAAGGCGACAGAGGGGGGTGACAAGGGGGGGTTGACAGGGAAGTTTCCGGCACTATGATTTTGCAGCGCGGAAAAACCGCCGCCGCCGGCAGCGGCCGAACCCCGGCCGGAGCGGGTGGCCCACTTCGACTTGCCGAACGTCCGAGAGGAGAATCCACCATGAACGCGAAGACCGACAAGGCCGAAACGCAGTCCGAAGCGAAGGCCGGCGCCCGGCGGCCCGCCGCCGCCCCGGAGGGGCTGGAGGCGTTGGAGAGCGCCGCCGCGATCGGCCGCGACGCCCTGGGGCAGGCCGTGCGCATGACCGCGGACACCGCCGAGCACGCCTTCCGCGGCGCCGTCGCCGCAGGCGCCGCGCAGCTCGAGATGGCGAAGGCCCTGCGCGAGAAGATGCCCTTCGCCGAGCATGAGGACGCCGCCGCGCTGTCCGCGTCGTCCGATGCGGCCCGCGCCGGGTTCGAGGCGTATGCGGAGAAGGTCATCGGCTACGCGCGCGCCGAGGCCGACGCCAACCTCGAGACCGTCGACCGCTTGCTGGCGGCGAAGACCCCCCAAGAGTGGCTCGGCGTGCATTTCGAGGCCGCTACCCGCATGATCGACCGTGGCGTCGAGCAGGCGGCGGAGCTCGCGCGGGTCGCGACCGATGCCTCCGCACGCTCCCTGGAGCCGTTCAAGGAGCGGTTCGAGGGCGGAGCGAAGGCGGCGGCCTAGCGTCTGGCCGCGCCGCACGGACGCCGGCGGGAGGAAACCGGGGAGGGCAGGGCGCATGGCGGACGCGACGGACGACCGCCGCCCGGACGGGGGCGGCAGCGAGGCGGAGTTCGCCGAACGGCTGCGGCGCATGACGGCCGGCCTGCCCGGGCTGTGGGCGGCCGGCGCGCAAGGCGCGCAGGACGCATCGCGCGCCGCGGTCGGGGCGATGGGGGAGCGGGCGCGCAACGTGCGCTTCGACCCGGCCCGGATGCTCGAGGCCCAGATGCGCCTCTGGCAGGACTACCAGCGCCTCTGGATGGACACCACCGCCCGGCTGCTTCGGCAGAACCGGGGCGGGTCCGGCGGGGGCGCCGCCGCCGCCCCCCCTGCCGCCGCATCCGCCGATGCCGTCGCCGACGCCGTCGCGGCGGCCTTCGACGCCATCGCCGACACCGCCGCCGCGGGTACGGCTGGCGGTCCCGCCGCCGGTGCGGACGCGGCTTCGGGCCCGGCCTCCGCTCCCGCTCCCGTGGCCGAGCCCGCCCCGGAAGACCGCCGCTTCGACGACGAGGAGTGGACCCGCAACCCCGTCTTCGACTACATCAAGCAGGCCTACCTGCTCAACGCCGCGTGGGCGAGGCGCATGGTGGAGAGCGTGGAGGGCCTCGACGACGACACCGCGCAGAAGGTGGACTTCTTCAGCCGCCAGATTGTGGACGCGATGGCGCCCACGAACTTCGCGCTCACCAACCCCGCCGTGCTCCGCGAGACGGCGCAGAGCCGGGGCGCGAACCTGCGCAAGGGTTACGAGAACCTGGCCGCCGACCTCGCCCGCGGCGGCGGGGCGCTCGCGGTGGACCAGGTCGACCGCGGCGCCTTCGAGGTGGGCGGCAACATCGCGGTCACTCCGGGCGAGGTCGTGTTCCAGAACGACCTGCTGCAGCTCATCCAGTACGCGCCGGCCACGGACACCGTTTACCGGCGCCCGCTGCTGATCGTGCCGCCGTGGATCAACAAGTTCTACATCCTGGACCTGCGGCGCAGCAACTCGTTCGTGGCGTGGTGCGTGGAGCGGGGCTACACCGTGTTCATGGTCTCGTGGGTGAACCCCGACGAGCGCCACCGCGACCTCACGTTCGACGACTACCTGCGCGACGGCGTCTTCGCCGCCCTCGCCGCCGTCGAGCGGGCGACGGGGGAGAAGGAGGTCAACGCCATCGGCTACTGCATCGGCGGCACCCTGCTGGCGATGGCGCTGGCCTGGCTCGGTGCGGGCGCGCGCCGCGAGGACGCGGGTGCGGGGGCTGGGGCGGATGCGGACGGCGACGCCGCAGGCGGCCGGCGCATCGCCGCGGCCACCTTCTTCGCCTCCCAGGTGGACTTCCGGGAAGGCGGCGAGCTGCGCGTGTTCACCGACCCGGCCACCCTTCGCCTCATCGAGGGGGAGGTGGAGCGCAAGGGCTACCTCGACGGGGCGTCGATGGCGGCGGCGTTCAACATGCTGCGCTCGAACGAGCTGGTGTGGTACTTCGCCATCAATAACTACCTGATGGGCAAGCCGCCGCCCGCCTTCGACCTCCTGTACTGGAACGACGACGCCACCCGCTTCCCGGCGCGCCTGCTGTTCGACTACCTGCGCGGCATGTACCAGGAGAACCGCCTGGCCGTCCCCGGCGGGTTCGAGGCGCTCGGCCGGCGGCTCGACCTCGCGGACGTGCGCATCCCGGTGTACGTGCAGGCGGCGCGCCAGGACCACATCGCGCCGGCCGTCTCGGTGTTCAAGGCGATGGACCTGTTCGGCGGCGGCCAGGGCGGCAAGCGCTTCGTGCTCGCGGGCTCCGGCCACATCGCGGGCGTGGTCAACCCGCCGGACAGGAACAAGTACCAGCACTGGACCAATGCGCGGCGCAAGCGCTACGGGTCGGTGGACGAGTGGCTGGCGGACGCCGTGGAGCATCCCGGCTCGTGGTGGCCGGACTGGGACCGCTGGATGTCGCGGCGCTCGGGCGGCCGGGTCGCGGCGGCGGCGCGCGCGCCGGGCGGCGGCGCGTTGCGGCCCATCGAGCCCGCGCCCGGCTCCTACGTCAAGGTCCGGTGCGACGGCGCCGGCGCCGGCGCCGGCGTCAATGCCGGCAACGCCGCGTAGGCGCCGGCTCGCGTAGACTGCGGCCCGCCGACCGCCCCGACGGAAGGAGCGCACGACATGAAGATCAAGCTCGACATCGACTGCTCGCCCGAGGAGGCGCGGGAGTTCCTCGGCTGGCCCGACGTGCGCGGCTTCCAGCGCGCCATGCTGGAGCAGGCGCAGGGGCGCGCCGCGGAGTACATCGACTCCCTGGACCCCGAGAAGCTCGCCAAGATGTGGCTGCCGGCGGGCCTCGAAGCATGGGACGCCATGCAGAAGACCTTCGAGCGCTTCGCCGCGGGCGGCGC
>CAZSPS010000277.1:0-7362 GCA_964608875.1 uncultured Ectothiorhodospiraceae bacterium | reverse complement strand
GGGCAAGGGGCGCGCGCGCGCCGGCGCGGGCGGCGGCGGCGGGGAGGCGGCGGCGGACGCGGCGCGCCCCGAGGACGGCGGCGCCGCCTCCCGCCCGCTGCTGCGGGTGGAGGGGGTGAGCAAGGAGTACGCGCCGCGGCGCCGGGGCCGGCTCTCGTGGTGGTGGTCTTCCCGGCCGGCGGAGGCGGACGAGGCGGGCGATGCGGCGCCCCGGCGGGCGGCGGCGGACGCGGACGGCGCGCCGGGGGGCGTGGCCGGGGCCGGCGCCGCGGCGGGCGGCGGCGCGCGGCGGCGGGCGGTGGACCGGGTGAGCTTCGAGCTGGCGCGCGGCGAGTGCCTCGGCCTGGTCGGCGAGAGCGGCTGCGGCAAGACCACGGTGAGCAAGATCGTCATGCGCGCGGTCGACCCCGACGAGGGCGCGGTGGTGTTCGACGACCACGGCGCCGAAGTGCGCCTCGACCGGCTGCGCGACCGCGAGCTGATCCGCTTCCGCCCCCGCATCCAGCTCGTCTTCCAGGACCCGTTCAGCTCCCTCGACCCGCGCATGACCGTGTTCGACATCGTGAGCGAGCCGCTCGCGGTCCACGGCATCGGCGACCGGGCGGCGCGCGTGGAGCGGGTGCGCGAGCTCATGTCCCTCACCGGGCTCGACCCGCGCTGGCTCGGGCGCTACCCGCACAGCTTCTCCGGCGGGCAGCGCCAGCGCATCGGCATCGCGCGCGCCCTCGCGCTCGAGCCCGAGCTGCTCATCTGCGACGAGCCGGTGTCGGCGCTCGACGTCTCGGTCCAGGCCCAGGTGCTGAACCTGCTGAAGGACCTGCAGGCCGAGCTCGGCCTCACCTACCTCTTCATCTCCCACAACCTGGCGGTGGTGGACTACATGGCGGACCGGATCGCGGTGATGTGCGCGGGCCGGCTGGTGGAGGTCGCGCCGCGCGCGCGCCTCTTCGAACGCCCGCTCCACCCCTACACGCGGGCGTTGCTGGCGGCGGTGCCGCGGGCCGAGGCCGGGCGGCGGCTGGACTTCGATGCGCTGATGGAGGAGGAGGCGGCGTCGGACCCCGCGGGCTGGCCCGCCCCGTTCGCCGACGCGGGCGGGGAGGCGCCGCCCGCGCTCGTGGCCGTGGAGGAGGGCCACGAGGTGCGCGCGTGGCCGGGCGCGGCGCTGGAGGCGTGGCGGTGAGCGGCCGGTTCCGCCGTCCCCCGCCGGGACGTGGCCACGCGCCGGGGCCGCCGCCGTCGCGCGCGCCGCGCCGCGCGCGCTCGGGGTCGCGCCCCGCCGTCCCGCCGTCCTCCGCCGACGCGTGGCCGCGCGGCGCTGCCGCCGCCGTTGCCGCAGTCATCGTCGCCGCCGCCGCGCTCGCCGCGCCGCCCGCGCTCGGGGCCGCGCCCCGCCCCGCGGGCGCCTACGTGGAGACGCCGGCGTTCGCGGAGCGGGTGCGGGCGGGAGAGTTGCCCGCGGTCGCCGGGCGGCTGCCGCTCCGCCCCCTCGTCACCCGCCTCGAAGCGATGGGGCGCACGCCCGGCCGCCACGGCGGGCGGCTGCGGATGCTGATGACGCGCTCGAAGGACGTGCGCCTGATGGTGGTGTACGGCTACGCCCGGCTCGTCGGCTACGACGAGCGCCTCGCCCTCGCGCCCGACCTGCTCGAACGGGTGGAGGTGGAGGGGGAGCGCGTGTTCACCTTCCACCTCCGCGAGGGCCACCGCTGGTCCGACGGCCACCCGTTCACCGCCGAGGACTTCCGTTACTTCTGGGAGGACATCGCCAGCAACGAGGAGCTGTCGCCGTTCGGTCCGCCGCACGAGCTGGTCGCGCCGGGCCATCCGCCGCGCTTCGAGGTGCTGGACGAGAAGACGGTGCGCTACTCCTGGGATGCGCCCAACCCGTTCTTCCTGCCCGCCCTCGCGGGCGCGCGCCCGCTCTACGTGTACGCGCCGGCGCACTGGCTGCGCCGCTTCCACGCGCGCTACGGGGACCGGGCGGCGCTCGACGAGCGCGCCAAGGCGCGCGGGCGGCGGAGCTGGGCGTCCGAGCACAACCGCAAGGACTCGCCCTACCGCAACCTCGACCCCGACGCCCCCACCCTGCAGCCGTGGCGCAACACCACCAAGAGCCCCGCGCAGCGCTACGTCTTCCGCCGCAACCCCTACTTCCACCGCGTGGACGGGGCCGGCCGGCAGCTGCCCTACGTCGACGAGGTGGTGATGACGGTCTCGGACTCCAAGCTCATCCCCGCGCGCACCGGGGCGGGGGAGTCGGACCTGCAGGTGCGCAACCTCGGCTTCAACGACTTCACCTTCCTCAAGCGCAGCGAGCGGCGCATCGGGCGGCGGGTGCGGCTGTGGAACACCACCAAGGGCTCGTACATCGCCCTCTTCCCGAACCTGAACGCGCGCGACCCGGTGTGGCGGGCGGCGCTCGGCGACGTGCGCTTGCGGCGCGCGCTCTCCCTCGCCATCGACCGGCGCGAGATCAACCTCATCCTGTACCGCGGGTTCGCGACGGAGGGCAACAACACCGTGCACGAGACCTCGCCCCTGCACCGCCCGGAGCTGCGCACGCGGTGGGCCGGGTTCGACCTCGCGCGCGCCAACGCCCTGCTGGACGAGGCCGGGTTCGCCGAACGCGACCCGGAGACCGGGCTGCGGCTGCTGCCGGACGGGCGCCCGCTCGCGCTGGTGGTGGAGACCCCCGGCGAGACCTCCGAGCACGCCGACGTGCTCGAGCTGGTGCACGACACCTGGCTCAGGGCGGGGGTGAAGCTCTACACCAAGCCGCTCCAGCGCGAGACCTTCCGCAACCGCATCTTCGCCGGCGAGGCGCTGATGTCGGTGTGGGGCGGGCTCGAGAACGGGACGCCGGGGCCCGATACCATCCCGGCCGAGCTGGCCCCCGTCTCGCAGCAGCAGCTGCAGTGGCCGATGTGGGGGCAGTACCACCAGAACCGGGGGCAGGCGGGCGAGCGGTGCGACGACCCGGGGGGGCTCGAGCTGCTGCGGCTGTACCGGCGCTGGATCGAGACGCCGGGCGACCGCGCGGGGCGGGCCCGCATCTGGGGCCGCATGCTCGACCTGCACGCGGAGCGGGTCTACACGATCGGGATCGTGGCCGCTATCCCGCAGCCCGTGGTGGTGAACGAGCGGCTGCGCAACGTGCCCGAGCGCGGGATGTACAACTGGGAGCCGGGCGCCCATCTCGGCATCCATCGCATGGACACCTTCTGGTTCGCGCCGGAGGGCGCGGGGGATGCGGGCCGGTGATCCGCTACCTCGCGCACCGGGTGCTGGTGATGATCCCCACGCTGGTGGTGATCAGCGTGCTCGTGTTCGTGATCATCCAGCTGCCGGAGGGGGACTTCCTCAGCAGCCAGATCGCGGAGCTGGAGGCGCAGGGAGAGTCCGTCAGCCGGGAGAAGGTCGAGTTCCTGCGCAGCGAGTACGGGCTGGACCGGCCCTGGGCGGAGCAGTACGCGCGCTGGGCGGCGGGCCTGCTCTACGGCGACTTCGGCTATTCGTTCGAGTACCGCCTGCCGGTGAGCGAGGTGGTGGGGGACCGGCTGTTCCTCACCTTCGTGGTGTCGTTCGCCACCATCGTCTTCACGTGGGTGGTGTCGTTCCCCATCGGGGTCTACTCCGCCACGCACCAGTACAGCGCGGGGGACCACGCGCTCACCTTCCTCGGCTTCCTGGGGCTCGCGACCCCCAACTTCCTGCTCGCCCTGGTGCTGCTGTACTTCGCGAACGTGTACTTCGGGACGTCGATCGGCGGGCTGGTGGACCCCGAGTACCTCGCCGAGCCGATGAGCTGGGGGAAGTTCCTGTCGGTGCTGGAGCACCTGTGGATCCCGGTGGTGGTGATCGGCACCTCCGGCACGGCGGGGATGATCCGCCGCCTCAGGGCGAACCTGCTGGACGAGCTGCGCAAGCAGTACGTGGTGACCGCGCGCGCCAAGGGTATGCCCCCGGTGCGGCTGCTGGTGAAGTACCCGCTGCGCATGGCGCTCAACCCCTTCGTGGCGGACATCGGCAACCTGCTGCCGCAGGTGATCTCGGGGGCGGCGGTGGTGTCGGTGGTGCTGTCGCTGCCGACCACGGGGCCGATGCTGATCGACGCGCTGCGCAGCCAGGACATGTACCTCGCGGGCTCGTTCCTGATGTTCCTGGCGGTGCTGACGGTGGTGGGGATGTTCCTGTCCGACGTGGCGCTGGCCGCCCTCGACCCGCGCATCCGCTTCGAGGGGGGGCGGCGGTGAGCGGCGCGCGCACGCCGGGGGCGGAGCGCTTCGTCTCGCGCGAGCCGTTCGACCCGTACTCCATCGAGACCCTCACCGCCGAGCAGGAGCGGTACTTCCTCGCCTCGCAGTGGCGCATGATGTGGTGGCGGCTCCGGCGCCACCGCCTGGCGGTGGTCTCGGGGGCGGTCCTCGCCCTGCTCTACGTGGTGGTGGCGTTCGCCGAGGCGTTCGCGCCCTACGGCCTGCACACGCGCAACGTGGAGTACGTCTACGCCCCGCCGCAGACGGTGCGCTGGTTCCACGAGGGGGAGTTCGTCGGGCCGTTCGTCTACGACTACGACGTGGAGCTCGACCTCGACAACCTCGCGCGCGTGTATACCGAGGACGAGACGCGCCCCCACCGCGTGCGCTTCCTTTGCCTCGGCGAGCCGTACCGGCTGTGGGGCCTGGTGCCCGGGCGCTTCCACCTGCTGTGCCCGGCCGAGGGCGGGGTGCTGTTCCTGCTGGGGACGGACCGGCTCGGGCGCGACGTGCTGTCGCGCATCGTGCACGGCGCGCGCGTGTCGCTCACCATCGGCCTCATCGGCATCTCCATCAGCTTCGTCATCGGGCTCACCCTGGGCGGGCTCGCCGGGTACTACGGGGGCTGGGTGGACGGGCTCGTGCAGCGGCTCATCGAGATCGTGCGCTCGTTCCCCGAGCTGCCGCTTTGGATGGCGCTGTCGGCGGCGCTGCCCGTCACCTGGAGCCCCATCGGGGTGTTCCTCGGCATCACCGTCATCCTCGGCTTCATCGACTGGACGGGGCTGGCGCGCGCGGTGCGCTCGAAGCTGCTCGCGCTGCGCGAGGAGGACTTCTGCACGGCGGCGGTGCTGCTGGGCGCGCGTCCGCGCCGGGTCATCGCCCGCCACCTGCTGCCGAACTTCATGAGCCACCTCATCGCGTCCGCCACCTTGTCGATCCCGGCCATGATCCTCGGCGAGACCGCGCTCAGCTTCCTGGGGCTCGGGCTGCGCCCCCCGGTCACCAGCTGGGGAGTGCTGCTGAACGAGGCGCAGGACATCAACGTGGTCGCCCTCTATCCGTGGCTCATGTTGCCGGTGGCGCCGGTCATCGTCGTGGTCCTCGCCTTCAACTTCTTCGGCGACGGCCTGCGCGACGCCGCCGACCCCTACCGCACCGAGTAGCGGCGGCGGGGCGGCGGCAGGGCGACGGGAGGACGGCGGCGAAGTGGGCGCGGCGGCGGAGCAGGGGGCGGCGGAGCGGCTGCGGGCGGTGGAGCGCGCGCTCGCCGAGGGCCGGCCGCGCGAGGCGCTCGACCTCGCGGGCGCGGTGGTGCGCGAGCACCCCGGACGCCCGGAGCCCCGCTTCTACTCCGCGCTTGCGTTGGCTCGCATGGGGGAGCGCGAGGCGAGCCTGCGCTTCCTGGGGGAGGCGGCGCGGCTCGGCCGCGACGACGCCGGGATGCAGCGCGCCGCCGGGCAGGCGTTCGCCGAGCTGGGCGGGCCGGACGCGGCGCGCACGTGCCTGCGGCGGGCGTGCGCGCTCGACCCCGCGGACTTCCAGGCCCACTTCGCGCTCGGGGTGGTATGCGAGCGCGGGGGCGCGTTCCCGGAGGCGGAGCGGGCGTACCGGCGTGCGCTGGCGTTGGCGGAGCCGGGGCCGGAAGCGGGTTCCGGGCCGGGATCAGGGTTGAAGGCTGGGTCCAGTCCGGAGTCGGGACCGGAGCCGGAGGCGGGGGCTGGGTCAGGGCCGGAGCCGGAAGCGGAGCCGGATGCCGGTGGCGGCGATGCCGGCAGCGATGGCGATCCTGTCCCCGCCGCCGCGCCCGTCTGGGTCGGCCTCGGCAACGCCGAGCGCGCGCAGGGGCGGCTCGACGACGCGGCGGAGAGCTACCGCCGGGCCGCCGCGGCGGACCCCGGCCACGCGCCGGCCTGGAACAACCTCGGGGGGTTGCTGCGCGAGCTCGGCCGGCCGGACGAGGCGGAAGCCGCCTGGCGCAAGGCGGTGGAGCACGTCCCCGGCCACCTCCCGGCCTGGGTCAACCTCGCGGGGCTGCTCGATGCGGCCGAGCGCCACGACGAGGCCGCCGCCGCCTGGAGCGAGGCGGCGTCGCTCGCGCCCCGCGACGCCGACGTGCGCTCCGGGCTCGGCATGGCCGAGGTGCGCGCCGGCCGCCCGCGCGAGGCGATCGCATCCTTCGGGCGCGCGCTCGCCGACCTCACCCCCGAGCGCCCCCGGATCATCAGCGACCTCGGGCGCCTGCGGGCGGCGCTCGCGCTCGCGCACCTGCGCGCCGGCAGCGGGGAGGACGCGCTCGCCGCCTGCGATGCGTGGCTCGCGCGCCGGCCGGGGGACGCGACC
This sequence comes from uncultured Ectothiorhodospiraceae bacterium, assembly GCA_964608875.1. GTDB lineage: Bacteria > Pseudomonadota > Gammaproteobacteria > HK1 > HK1 > JAJDXW01. The sequence goes on along the minus strand of CAZSPS010000277.1, from coordinate 760 downwards.
ACCCTCGCCGCCAAGGCCATCGTCTGCAACGAGCTCGGGCGCGCGGACGAGGCGCGGCGGCTCACCGGCGCGGAGCGGCTCGCCGGGCACTTCCGCATCGATCCCACCCCCGACTACCCCGACCTCGCGCGCTTCAACGAGGCCCTGGCGCGCTACGTCGTGGAGCACCCGTCCCTCGCCTACGCCCCGCCGCACAACGCGACCCGCAAGGGGCTGCACTCGGGCGAGCTGGTCACCGGGCCGGACGGCCCCGCCCCGGTGCTGAAGGCGCGCATCCTGGAGTGCGTCGAGCGCTACGCCGCCGCCCTCGAGGAAGCCGCCGTTGCCGCCGCCGCGGACGAAGGCGAGGACGCTCCGGAGCGGATCCTCCTCGCCTCCCGCCCGCCCGGCTTGCGGATGCGGATGTGGGGCGTGGTCATGCACGCCGAGGGCCACCAGATCCCGCACATCCATCCCGGGGCGTGGCTGAGCGGGGTCTACTACCCGCAGGTGCCGGACTTCGTGCGCGCCGACGACCCCGAGCATCTCGGCTGGCTCGAGTTCGGGCGTCCGCCCGAGGGGGAGTTCCCGGACGTGAAGCCGATGCCGGTCGATGCGTTCCTGCCCGAGGAAGGGCTGCTCGTGGTCTTCCCCGCCTGGCTCTACCACCGCACCGTGCCCTATCCGGCCGACGCGCGCCGCATCAGCGTCGCCTTCGACCTGGTGCCGTCCGACCCGCCCGACCTCCGCCGCCTGCTCGGGGGTTGAGCGAGGGGGGGGG
>CAZSPS010000276.1:0-3131 GCA_964608875.1 uncultured Ectothiorhodospiraceae bacterium | reverse complement strand
TCAGACCGGCTCGCGGGCGAGGCGGGTCTCGACGACGCGGGCGAAGAAGCTCGCCCCCAGGGGCAGCGCCTCGTCGTTGAAGTCGTAGCCCGGGTTGTGCACCTCGCACCCGCCCTCCTCCGCGCTGCCGTTGCCGAGGTTGACGTAGCAGCCCGGCACCCGGTCGAGCATGAAGGAGAAGTCCTCCGAGGCCATGATGAGCGGGGGGTTGCGCTCCACGTTGGCCGCGCCGTCCGCCACTTCGGCGCAGATGCCGGCCGCGAACTCCGCCTCGCCGGGGTCGTTCAAGGTCGGGCGGAAGATGGTGCGGAAGTCGAGGGCGGCGCGCGCCCCGAAGCTCTCCGCGGTGCCCTTCACGAGCCGCCCGAGCGCGCGCTCGACCAGCTCCATCACCTCCATCGAGAAGGCGCGCACGGTGCCCCCGAGCCGCGCGCTCTCGGGGATGACGTTGTACGCCTCGCCGGCGTGCAGCCGGGTGACGGACAGCACCGCGGTGTCCGTGGGGGGGACGTTGCGCGCCACCACCGACTGGATCGCGGCCACCAGGTGGGAGGCCACGACCACCGGATCGACGCTCGACTCCGGGCGCGCACCGTGCGCCCCCACCCCCTCGACGTCGATGTCGAAGAACGCGCCGCCCGCCATCATCGGCCCCGACTTCACCGCGAACTTCCCGACCGCCAGCTTCGGCCGGTTGTGGATGCCGAAGATGGCGTCGCACGGGAACTGCTCGAAGAGGCCGTCCTCGATCATCGCCTGCGCCCCGCCGAGCCCCTCCTCGGCGGGCTGGAAGATGAAGAACGCCTGCCCCTCGAAGTCGCGGGTCTCGGCCAGGTAGCGGGCGGCGCCCAAGAGCATGGCGGTGTGGCCGTCGTGGCCGCAGGCGTGCATGCGCCCGTCGTGGCGCGAGGCGTAGGGCAGGCCGGTCGCCTCGCGGATGGGGAGCGCGTCCATGTCCGCGCGCAGCCCCACCGAGCGCGGCGAGTTGCCGACCCGCAAGGCCCCCACCACGCCGGTGCGGCCGATGCCCCGGTACACCTCGAGGCCGAACTCCTCGAGCTTCTTCGCCACCAGCTCCGAGGTGCGCTCTTCCTCGAAGCCGAGCTCGGGGTGGGCGTGGATGTCGCGGCGCCACTCGGTCATGTCGCCGTGGAAGTCGCGGATGCGGTCCACCGTCGGCATCGCCGACTCTCCTCTTTGGTCTCTCGTCTCCCGGAAGACGGGCGTGGCTCGCCCGGAGTATAGCGGCGCGCGCGCGGAGTGGACCCCGACGCGACCGCGGCGCCGGCTCAGAGCTGCCCGTCCTCCTGCGGCCAGTCGTCGAGGAGCTTGCGGTAGGCGGGGTCCTCGTAGCGCGAGAGGGCGAAGGCGCCGGCCCACGGCGGGAGCGCGCCGCCGGTCGCGTGCGCCGCGAGCAGCTCGCCCCCCGCGCACGCCCCCATGATGCCGAAGCCCGAGAACGCGGCGCACACGAACGCGCCCGCGAGCGGCAGGGGGCCGACGAGGGGGCGGTTCTCGCGGGTGCGCACGTAGTAGCCGCCGTCGATCCACGGCTTCGGCAGCCGTCCGAAGTAGCGGGCGAGGGCGGGCACCATCGCCGACATGCCGCGCAGCACGATCTCGGGGTAGCGCGGGTCGTGGTCGAAGGGGAACACGGGCTCGTCGCGCCGCGACCCCTCGTAGGTCCAGTACAGGATGAGGGCGGAGCCGTCCGGGCCGCCCTCCGGGCGTCCGTGCGCCCCGGCCGGGAACGGCTCCAGCAGGGGGCGGCCCTCGGGGTCGGCGGCGAGGGCCGCGCGCTCCTCGTCCGACCAGGGCAGCCGGATGGGGTCCGCCCAGATGAAGAGCGGCGCGTCGCGCGGGACCGCACGCTCGCGGTCGGCGAAGGTCATCTTGACGTGGGGCTCGCACCACACGGGCAGGTCCGCGCCGAGGGGCGCCGCCATGCGGCGGGCGAACGGGCCGGCCGCGTTCACGAACACCGGCGAGTCGATGCGCTCCGTGCCGCCCCCGTCCGGCGCCGCCGCCGCCGTCGCCACCCGCACCCCGGCCACCCGGCCGCCGCGGGTCAGCACCTCCTCGACGCGGCCGGCGACCAGGAAGGCGCCGTGGCGGCGCGCTTCCTCCAGCAGGTACGCGCCCAGCTGCTGCGCGCTCAACCACCCGCAGCGCCGGGCGTGCAGCACCGCCGCCACGTCCGGCGAGAGCCAGGGGAAGCGGCGGCGGATGAGCGCGGGGTCGAGGAGCAGGTCCGCCCCGTCCGCTGGCGCGTGCGCGTAGCCGTCGAGGCGGTGGGGCGCGTACCCGCCGCGAGCCATGCCGTTATCGGCGGCAGCGGCGGCGCCATCGCGCGCACTTCCGGCCTCCCCCACCCGCGCCGGCCCGCCGTGCCGGCGCAGCGGACCCGCGCCGAGCGAGGCCGCCTCCGCTGCTGCCGTCTCGAAGGCCGCCGCCCGCTCCGGGTCCGCGGTCGCGAAGAGGTAGCCGCGCCGGTTCAGATGGAACCGGTTGCCGCTCGCATCGGCCAACTCCTCCAGCCAGTCGATGCTGCGGTTCATGAACGCGACCATGGCGTCGCCGGGGCCGGGCCACCAGTTGCGGTAGCACTCGGTGGACTTGTCGCTGGTGAGGGAGAGCGGCGCGCGCTCGTCCACGATCGCGACCCGGCGAAGCCCCGCCCGCGCCGCGAGATGCCAGGCGCAGGCGATCCCCACGATGCCCGCCCCGCACACCACCGCATCCGCCGTCCGGCTCACGCCCGACCGCCCCCGGCACCCGCTCCGGGAACGGCCTCCCGGCACGCCTTTCCGCACCCCGTGCCGTGCCTTGCCAGTGCCAGCATCCGCATCCTCCTCCTCGCCCCGCCCTTCCGGGCGCGAAGCCGATTCTATGACCAGCGGATTCACGGAGGGACCTTCGGACCCGCAGCGGGGACGTGTTGGGAGCACATCATCTGTCCGGTCTAGTAGCACGTGAGTTGTCCGGTTCGATGGGCGGCGAGGACGGTGACGGGGGCCGGGCGGGCGTGCCACAATCGCCGCCGATGGGACGGCGAGGATCGAACGGACCGGAGCGGCGCGGCGACGCCACGCGCCCGGCGGCCATCGCGCCCGCGCTCCGCACCGCTTTCC
>CAZSPS010000275.1:0-8426 GCA_964608875.1 uncultured Ectothiorhodospiraceae bacterium | reverse complement strand
GGCCCGGAAATGTGTTAAAGAAAAAGGAGGAAACCGCCATTGCCCCCCCCCCCCCCTCCCCCGGTCTCCGGACGCCGGCGGGAAGAGGCGGTGGACCACGCCCGTCATAGAGGATCTGTTCGGGTCCGGCGGCACGAGGGGGAAAGAGGCGCTTCAACCGAGCGAAACGTCGTACACCACCAACATGCTCGGAACAATGACCACCGTACCGTCCTTTTTCAGAAGGATCGGGACCGAAGAATCCTAGAGGCCGGGCCGCCGGTGCCGAACGGGGAGGAACGCAGGACATGGCCGACGCCATCACGGTGTTCTGGCAGCCGCACTGAACCAGCCGCCTCAGGGTGAAGCGGGCGCGCCCGGCGTGCGCTCACGGTGACGGGCGCGCCTACGGTTGCGGCAGGTATTTGCTCTTGAGCCACATGGTGAAGGACGGTATGCCTTCGCGGTAGGTGCCCGGGTCTTCCGGGCGCTCTTCCAGAAGTCCCGTGTGTACGAGCTTCTCCAGCAGGACCTGCGCAGTCATATTCTCGTCTTTGCGTTTCGCTCTTACTTCCGCCGCCGCCTCTTCGAGCTCGTAGACTCCGTCCGCTCCTCCTCTCGTCACGTCGCCGATCGCTCTCGCGGTTGCGGCCAGCTCGATCGGTCCGAGCTTGTCGTTCGCGCACCGGTCGTAGTAGTGCTGGTCGCGCCTTTCCCTCGCGAGCTTTGCGATCGCTTCCCAGTCCTCTTCGGTCAGCGGCCGTTCGGGCTTCTCGCGCTCCGAGCAGTGCTTCGCCGCGGCCCATGTGTAGCTGTTCACGTGGGCCGCGTAGCCGTCCGCCTTTGTCGCTCCCTCTTGCGCGGCTCGTGCGAGCTCGTCATCGCTCATGCCGATCTTCGCGAGCGCTCCGCGGATCGCCTGCTCGCTCTCCGTCGTCGTCAGGCGCCGCACGAGGTTGACTCTCAGCCGCGAGATCCCTCCCTCGTCCTGGATCCGTCCTCTCGCGTTCGAGAGCCCCGCGAAGATCGGCACGAAGTTGTACTTCGTCGATGCGTTCTGCAGGCTGTCGTAGGCTTCGGCGTTCGAGCGCCTCGTGTTCTGCGCTTCGTCCACCATGACCACGACGGCCGGCCTCATCGCAAGCGCCGCTTTCCCGAGCCACCTCGTGAGGACGTTCACGCCGTCGATCCGGATATCCTGGTACGAGAGTCCGATCCCCCGGTCGATCTCTTCCGGCATGGGGTCTCTCCCGCGTCCTCGCGCCGTCGCGATGCAGAGATCGATGAGGTTGCGGTTCGAGCCCAGCCTCTGCGGCGTCGTGAGCACGAAGAGCGGCTTCATGCCGAGCTTTCTCCCGAGCGCTTTCCACAAGCCCCCTTGCTTCGTTCCGGGCTCCTTCCAGATCCCTTCCCTCAGCGTGCGTGCGCGCAGCTCCTTGAGGAGGCTCGTCTTGCCGCTGCCCGGAGGGCCGGTGAAGAGCAGCACCCCGTCCTGATCGGGTGGATCGCAGTCGTCGCCGAAACCCGGGTCGAGCGTGTTGAGGATGTCGTCCGTCGCTTCGCGCAGGTCGTCGTCGCGTCCCGCGAAGAACTCCGGTCTGCGCCGCGACTTCTTGTGCGGGCGCGCGTACTTTGCAGCTTTCGCCCTGTCCGTCATGCCGTCTTTCCGCCCGTGCCCCGCCGCTTTCCGGCGAGTCTAGCACTCGCCCGGTCTTGTGGGCCCACAGCCTCGGCCCCGTGAGCGCACGGCGTTTCCCTGTGGTACCTTGCGAGTCGCTCCCGCCCACACGGCGGAGTCGGGAGGAGAGGCGCGATGAACGAGACCGGAGGAAACGGCATGGCCGACGCCATCACGGTGTTCTGGCAGCCGCACTGAACCAGCTGCCTCAGGGTGAAGGAGTACCTCTCGGTCCGTGGGATCGGGTTCGAGTCGGTGAACGTCCTCGAGGGCGACGGCATGGCGCGCCTCAAAGCGCTGGGCGCGCGCTCGGTGCCGGTGGTGTCGCGGGGCGGGGACTTCGTGTTCGCCCAGGTGATCCGGGACGTGGTGGAGTTCCTGGGTCTCGACGAAGACGCCGGGCCGCGGCTCTCGCCCGCGGAGCTCGCCGGGCGCTACCGGGGCATCCTGCGCACCGCGGTGCGCCTCACCCGGCAGATGCCGGACGGGCTGCTCGATAACCTGCTTCCCGACCGCCCCCGCTCGTGGCGGGTGCTGATGCACCACGTGTTCCAGATCCCGAACGCCTTCCTCGACATGGAGGAGTCCGGGGTCCCGATGCGCTACGAGGACATGGTGGCCCCGCCGCCGGATGGCATGCGTTCGAGCGCGCACGTCGCGGCCTTCGGCGAGCGGGTGCTCGATCGCTTCGAGCGCTGGTGGGACGAGGGGGCGTCCGGCAGCGACTTCGGCCGTACCCTGGAGGTCTACTTCGGCGCCGTCAGCCGCCACGAGATGCTGGAACGCACGGTGTGGCACTCGACCCAGCACGTGCGCCAGCTCACCTCCCTGCTCGAGCGCTCGGGCATCGAGCCCGACACTCCCCTCGCCCCCGGCGACCTCGCGGGCCTGCCGCTCACCGAGAAGGTGTGGGACGAGGGCTGACCCGCTCGCCCGCCCGCCGCACGGCGGCGGCATTCACCCCCCGCCGGGGGGCTCCGCCTCCAGCGGGCGGAGCGCGGTCTCCAGGGCGTCGAAACCGGTGATCGGGGCGTCGCAGCGGTGCCCCTCGCAGACGTAGGCGATGGGCGCGCCGCCGCCCCCCGGCGCCGGCGCGCGCGCCGCGAGCAGGCCCGGCAGCCCTTCGGCGTCATCCGGTATCGCCACCACGTAGCGGCGCGGCGCGTAGCGGCCGGCGGCGCAGCGCCGCCGCCACCGTTCCAGCTCCTCGCCCCGGCCCCGCAGCACCACGGTCTGGGGCGGCTCGAGGAACTCTTCGAGCGCGTTCAGCATCGCGCCGTGGGCGTGGGGCATCTCGGCGAGTCCCGGCGCCGCCGCCGCCACCGCCCGCTCCGCCGCTTCGAGGTAGCGGGTCTCGCCGAGCAGGTGCCCGAGCCGCCCGAGCCAGGCCGCGGCCACCCCGTTGCCGGCCGGCAGCGAGTCGTCGGCGAACGGCTTGCTGCGGTGGATGAGGCGCTCGTGGTCGTGGGCGGTGAACCAGAAGCCGCCCCGCTCCCGGTCCTCGAAGCGTTCCAGCAGCGCCTCGGCCAGCTCCACCGCGAACGCGAGGTACCGCGGTTGCCAGCGCGCCTGCAATACCCGCAGCGCCGCCTCCAGCACGCACGCGTAGTCGTCGAGGTAGGCGGGGAAGCGCGCGCGCCCGTCCTTCCACGCGGCGTAGAGCCGGCCCTCGACCCACGAGCGCTCGCGCAGGAAGTCGAGCGCGCGCGCCGCCGCGTCCACGAAGCCGGGCTCGTCCAGCGCCTCGCCCGCGACCGCGAGCCCCGACACCATCAGCCCGTTCCAGGAAGCGAGCACCTTGTCGTCGAGGCCGGGGCGAACGCGCGGCGCGCGCGCCTCGAACAGCCGCGCGCGGGCGCGGTCGAGGCGCTCGGCCGCGGCGCCGGCATCCACCCCGAGCTTCGCCGCCAGCGCCTCGCGCTCGACGAAGGTGTGCAGGTGCCACCCCCGGCCCTCGAAGTTGGGCGGGCGGTCGAGCCCGAACGAGGCCGCGAGCGCGGCGAACGCCTCCTCGTCGCCGTCGAGCGCGGCGCGCGCCGCGTCCGGGGTCCAGACGTAGAAGCGGCCTTCCTCGCCCTCGGAGTCGGCGTCGAGGGCCGCGTAGAAGCCGCCCTCGGGCGCCTGCATCTCGCGCATGGCCCAGCGGCCGGTCTCGCGCGCGGTGCGCTCGAACAGCGCCCGCTGCGGCCCCGGCCCCGATCCGACGCACGCCGCCTGCGCGCACAGCCCGAGCAGCGGTCCGTTGTCGTACAGCATCTTCTCGAAGTGCGGGATCATCCATTCGCCGTCCACCGAGTAGCGGTAGAAGCCGCCGCCCAGGTGGTCGTAGAGCCCCCCGAGGGCCATCTTGGCGAGGGTGTGCAGGCCCATGTGCAGGGCGCGCGGGTCCCGGTGGCGGCGAAGGCAGCGTTCGAGGTGGGTGGGGTGGGGGAACTTGGGCGCGCCGCCGAAGCCGCCGTCGCGCGCATCGAAGCCGCGCGCGAGCGCCTCGATCGCCCGCTCCAGGGGCTCGGGGCCGATGGCGGCGGCGCCCGCGGCGCCCGCACCCGCATCCGCGCCGCCCTCCCCGCTCCCGTCCACGCCGCCCGGCTCCGCGCGGGCGAGGGCCGCGCGCAGCGCCTCGTTCTGCTGCGCCACCTCCGCGCCGTGCTCGGCCAGGAACTCCACCACCCGCAGCAGCAGGTCCCGGAACGCCGGCAGCCCATGGCGCGGGGCGGGCGGGAAGTAGGTGCCGCCGAAGAACGGGGTCCGGTCGCCGGGGGTGAGGAACATCGTGAGCGGCCAGCCGCCCGGCCGCCGCGCCAGCAGCTGGTGCGCGACCTGGTAGATCTTGTCGAGGTCGGGGCGCTCCTCCCGGTCCACCTTGACGTTGACGAAGTGCGCGTTCATGACCTCGGCGGTGGCCGGATCCTCGAACGACTCGTGGGCCATGACGTGGCACCAGTGGCACGCCGAATAGCCGATGGACAGGAGAATCGGGCGGTCCTCGGCGCGCGCGCGTTCGAGCGCCTCCGGCCCCCACGGGTACCAGTCCACCGGGTTGTGCGCGTGCTGGAGGAGGTAGGGGCTGGTCTCCCCGGCGAGCCGGTTGCGGGCGCCGGTGCGTTGCGGCGGGTCTTCGGAGGTCATGATGCGGGTCCCTTCCCGGAGAAAGGCGAAGCGTAGCGTACAATCCGGGGCGTGACACCGCTCTATCTCAAGAAAGGCGAGGAGCGGCGGCTGCATACCGGCCATCCCTGGGTCTACGACAACGAGATCGACACCGGCCGCTCCCCGCTCCGGGGCCTCGCGCCGGGCGCTCCGGTCGAGTTGCGCAACCATCGGGGCGACCCCCTCGCCAGCGCCTACGTCAACCCGCACTCGCTCATCGCGGCCCGCATCGTGAGCCGCGAGCCGGGGGTGGAGCTGGGGCGCGAGCTGCTCGGCGAGCGCTTGGCCGCGGCCGAGGCGCTGCGGCGGCGCGAGTTCGACGCCCCCTACTACCGGCTGGCGTTCGGGGAGAGCGACGCGCTGCCCGGCCTCATCGTGGACCGCTACGGCGAGCGCGTGGCCGTGGTCCAGATCACGACCGCCGGCATGGAGCGGGTGAAGGAGGACGTGGTCGCCGTGCTCGGCGCCGCGCCGTTCGGGTTCCGCACCGTGGTGCTGCGCAACGACACCCGCGCCCGCACGCTCGAGGGGCTGGAGACGGGGGTGGAGGTGGCGGGCGAGCCGCTCGACGGCGACACGGTGACCGTGGAGGAGGGGGGCGGCGTGTTCGAGGCGTCCCCGCTCGCGGGCCAGAAGACCGGCTGGTACTTCGACCACCGCGCGAGCCGCGCCCGGCTCGCCCGCCCCGTGCGGGTGGAGGGCAAGCGGGTGCTCGACATGTACTCCTACACCGGGGCGTGGGGGGTGCGGTGCGCGCTCGCGGGCGCGAGCGAGGTGCGGTGCGTCGATTCCTCCGCCAACGCGCTCGCGCTGCTCGAACGCAACGCGGCGCGGAACGGGGTGGCGGACCGGGTGCGCGCCGAGCGCGCCGACGCGGTGCGCTCGCTGAAAGCGATGCGGGCGGCGGGCGAGCACTTCGACGTGGTGGTGCTCGACCCGCCGTCCTTCATCCGCCGGCGCAAGGACCGTACCAAGGGCTACGAGGCGTACCGGCGCGCGAACGGCCTCGCGGTGCAGCTCCTCGCGCCGGGGGGGCTGCTGGTGTCGGCCTCGTGCTCGGCCCATCTCGGGCGGGAGAAGCACCTGGAGATCGTCGCCCGCGTGTCGAACCCGTTCGGCCTGCACCCGCGGGTGCTGGAGGAGGGCGGGCAGGACCGCGACCACCCCGTGCATCCGGCCCTGCCGGAGACCGGCTACCTGCGCACGCTGTTCGTCGAGCTCGCCTGATATCATCGCGCTGGCACCGCTTGGTGCCGACTCGGTTCCGAGTGCGTCCACCACAGACGAGACGGTGCTCCAGTACCCCGACATCGATCCCGTCGCCATCGCCATCGGACCGGTCGCGGTGCGGTGGTACGGCCTCGCGTACCTCGCGGGCATCGGCATCGGATGGTGGCTCGGGCGCCGCCGTGCGGCCCGCGACCCGTGGCGGGGATGGACGCCGCGGCAGGTGGACGACCTCGTGTTCTTCACCGCGCTCGGGGCGGTGGCCGGGGGCCGCTTCGGCTACGTGCTGTTCTACGACTTCGCGCGCTTCGTCTCCGACCCGCTGCTCGTGCTGCGCGTGTGGGAGGGGGGGATGTCCTTCCACGGCGGGCTCCTGGGGGTGCTCGCGGCCGTCGCCTGGTTCGCCCGCGTCCACCGCCTCGGGTTCTTCGCGGTGGCGGACTTCCTCGCGCCCCTGACCCCGCTCGGCCTGGGGGCGGGGCGGGTCGGCAACTTCATCAACGGCGAGCTGTGGGGCCGGCCCTCGGAGGCGCCGTGGGCGATGGTGTTCCCGGGGGCGGGTCCGGCGGCGCGCCATCCGAGCCAGCTGTACGAGGCCCTCCTCGAAGGGCTGGTGCTGTTCGCCGTGCTGTGGCTCTTCTCGCGCCGCCCGCGCGCGCCGATGGCGGTGTCGGGGCTCTTCCTCGCAGGCTACGGGGCCGCGCGCTGGGTGGTCGAGTTCGCGCGCGAGCCGGACGCGCACATCGGCTTCGTCGCCTTCGGCTGGCTGACCACGGGGCAGCTCCTGTCGCTGCCCATGCTTATCGCCGGCGCCGCCCTGCTGTGGTGGAGCCTCGGCCGGCCACGGCCGGCGTAGACGGCCTTTCCGGATCGCACCTCCCCCTTCCCCACGCCGCATCCGGTCCGTGCCACATCCCGAGCACCAGTACCTCGACCTCCTGCGGCAGGTGCTCGAGCGCGGCGACCCGCGCGAGGACCGGACCGGGGTCGGCACCCGCGCCCTGTTCGGAGCGACGCTGCGCTTCGACCTCGCGCATGGGGTGGTGCCGCTGCTGACCACCAAGCGCATCTACTGGAAGACCGCGATCAAGGAGCTGCTCTGGTTCCTCTCGGGCGAGACCTGCATCCGCCCGCTGCTCGAGCAGAACGTGCACGTCTGGACCGACTGGCCGCTCGCGCGCTACCGCAAGGAGGCGGCGGACCCCGATATCTCGCGCGAGGAGTTCGAGCGCCGCGTTCTCGACGACGATGACTTCGCCGAACGCTGGGGCGACCTCGGCCCCGTGTACGGCAAGCAGTGGCGGCGCTGGCGCGGTCCGGACGGCTGCGAGCACGACCAGATCGCCGCCCTCATCCGGACGCTGCGCGAGGACCCGGCGAGCCGGCGCATGCTGTTCCACGCCTGGAACGTGGCCGAGGTGGACGACATGGCCCTGCCGCCCTGCCACATGGTCTACCAGTTCCAGTGCTCTTCGGACGGGCGGCTGAGCTGCCTCGTGTTCCAGCGGAGTTGCGACCTGTTCCTGGGCGGCGCCTTCAACCTCGCCGCCGCGTCGGTGCTGCTGCGGATGCTCGCCCAGCAGGTGGGGCGCGAGCCGGGCGAGCTGGTGTGGTTCGGCGGCGACGTGCACCTGTACCGCAACCACTTCGAGCAGGCCCGCGAGCAGCTCCGGCGCGAGCCGCGCCCCTTCCCCAAGCTGCACCTGCTGCGGCGCCCGGAGGAGGTGGACGGCTACCGCATCGAGGACTTCGCGGTCGAGGGCTACGACCCGCACCCCGCCATCGCCGCCGAGGTGGCGGTATAGGCGGACGGACGGGCGGCGGACGGCGGACGGGCGGGTGGGGACCCGCACGGCACGATAAGGGGAGGGCGGCATGACGGTGCGAACGGAGCGGAGGGAGAACGGTGACGGCGGGAGGCTTCCGCAGTTTCCGCCCGTATCCCTGATCGCGGCGGTCGCCCGCAACGGGACCATCGAGGCAGAGGACCGGTCCCCGCGGGGTTCATCCGGGGAGGACCTTGGCCGCTTCCGCAACGGAGTCATCGGGGTGGAGAACCGGCTGCCGTGGCGTCTGCCCGAGGACCTTCGCCGCTTCCGCGCGCTCACGGTGGGGAAGCCGGTGGTGATGGGGCGGCGCACCCACGAGTCCATCGGGCGGGCGCTGCCCGATCGGCGCAACATCGTCCTCACCCGCCGCAGGGAGGCCGCCTGCGGACGGACCGGCTGCGAGTGCGAGCGCGCGGGCTCGTTCGAGCACGCGCTCGCCATGACCGCGGACGCCCCGGAGGTGATGGTGATCGGCGGCGCCCGGTGCTACGAGGAGGCGCTGCCCCTGGCGAGCCGCATGTACCTCACCCTCATCGACGAGGCGTTCGAGGGCGACACGCACT
>CAZSPS010000274.1:0-11666 GCA_964608875.1 uncultured Ectothiorhodospiraceae bacterium | reverse complement strand
GGGCGCGCTCGCGTGGGCGGCGGTCCAGGCCCTGGCGCTGCTCGCGTCCGCGGGCGGGTATTGAGGAGCGGCGCGCATGGGCGCGGAGTTCGACCTCATCGACCGCTTCTTCTCCGGGGCCACGGAGCCGAGGGCGGACGTCGAGGCCGGGATCGGGGACGACGCGGCCCTCGTCGTGCCGCCGCCCGGCGCGGAGCTCGTCTCGGCCTGCACCGTGCTGCACGAGGGGGCCGACTTCGCCCCGGACACCCCCGCACGCACGGTCGGCCGGCGGGCCGTCGAGGACGGGCTGCGGGCGCTCGCGGACAGCGGGAACGGCGGGGCGGCGGGGCCGGACCGGCCGCCGCCCCGGCCCGCCTGGGCCTTGCTCGGCCTCACCCTGCCCGCCCCGGACCCCGAGTGGCTCGCGGAGTTCGCGGCCGGGCTCGCGGACGCATGCCGGGAGGCGGGCATCGAGCTCGTCGGCGGGGACACCACCCGCGGCCCCCGCACCGTCGTGTGCCTGGTCCACGCCGTGCGCCCGCCCGCCGCGCCCGCCCCGGCGCGCGGCGGCGCCTGAGCCGGCGATGCGCGTCCCGGCCAGCGAAGCGGAGCTGCTGGAGCGAGCCCGCGCCATCGCCGGGAGCACCGTCGCGGAGCTCGCCGCATCGCTCCGCCTCCCCACCCCGCACGACCTCCGGCGCGCCAAGGGCTGGGTGGGCCAGCTCGTCGAGACGGCGCTCGGGGCGCACTCGGGCGGCGCGCCCGGCCCGGACTTCCCCGGCCTCGGCATCGAGCTCAAGACCATCCCCCTCACCCCGGACGGCCGCCCGCGCGAATCGACGTGGGTGTGCATCGCCCCCCTCGAGGACGTGACCGGACTCGCGTGGGAGGACTCGCTCGTGCGCACGAAGCTCGCGCGCGTGCTCTGGGTGCCCGTGGTGGGGGAGCAAGGCGAGGACTTCCGGGCGCGGCGCTTCGGCTCTCCCCTCGTCTGGAGCCCTTCCCCCGAAGAAGAGGCGACCCTGCGCACCGACTGGGAGGAGTTCATGGAGGAGATCGCGCTCGGGCGGGCCGGCGCCATCACCGCCCGGCGCGGGACCGCGCTCCAGCTGCGGCCGAAGGCGGCGAACGCGCGCGAGCGCATCTGGACCACGGACGAGGACGGCGCACGCGTGCAAGTGAACCCCCGCGGCTTCTACCTCCGGACCGGCTTCACGGCCGCGGTGCTCGCCCGCGGCTTCGCGGTGTGAGGGCCGGACGGATGGGCGCGGGCGCGCGCCGCGGCTTCGCTCAGTGCGGTTCGGCGAGGAGCTCGCCGCTCATCGCGCCATGGGCCACCCGCGCCACGGCGCCTTCCATCCGCAGCGAGCCGTCCTCGCGGACGCGGACCTCGAGCGCCCCGCCCGGCATCTCGACCGTAACCGGGGAGCGGACCAGGGCGAGCCGGCAGCACACCGCCGCCGCCGCGCAGCCGCTGGTGCCCGAGGCGAGGGTGCGGCCCGCGCCCCGCTCCCAGACCTCGATGCGCAGCCGGTGCGGGCCGAGCACCTGCACGAACTGGACGTTGGTGCGGTTCGGGAAACGCGGGTGGCGTTCGAGCAGCGGCCCGAGCGCGAGCGCCTCCTCCTCGCGCGCCTCGCCGCGAACGACCACGCAGTGGGGGTTGCCGAGCGTGACGGCGGAGTACTCGAGGCTCTGGCCGTCCACCTCGAGGCGCCGCCCCAGCACCTCCCCGCTCTCCCCGCACACCGGGACCGCCGCCGCGTCGAAGCGCGCGCGGCCCATCTCCACCGCCACCCGGCCGCCGTCCGCAGAGACCCGGCACCGGACCCGGCCTCCCGCCGTGTCCACCTCGAACCAGCGCTCCGCCTCGGCCCGCCCCCGGTCCCGCAGGTAGCGCGCGAAGATGCGAAGGCCGTTGCCGCTCTTCTCCGCCTCCGAGCCGTCGGGGTTGAAGATCCGCAGCGAGGCCGCACCGCCGCCGTCCCCGCCGGCCTCGCGGGAGCCTGCGTCCAGTAAGATGCCGTCCGCCCCGAGCCCGCGGCGGCGGTCGCAGATGCGGCGCACGAGCGCGGGCGCGGGAGGCTCGCCGCCCTGCACCACGACGTAGTCGTTCCCGAGCGCGTGATACTTCCAGAAGTCCACTGCGAATGAATGCCCGTGCGCCTTCGGCCCGAGGGAAGCGTATCACCCCAGGCGGCGCCCCCGGCGGGCCGTTCGCGGCGCCGCGGGGCGGGATCCGCGACGGGGAGGTGCACGTGTGGCGCGGCGTGCTCGGGGCGGCGCCCCCGGACCCGGTCACCCCGGACGAGGCGGCGCGCGCGCACGCGATGGGCTCCGCGCGCCGCCGCCGCGAGTTCCTCGCCTGCCGCGGCGCGCTGCGGCGCGTGCTCGCCGCGCTGCTCGGCACCGAGCCGCTCGCGGTGCCGATCGTCGAGGGGCCGCACGGCAAGCCCGCGCTCGGTCCGGCTCCCGACCGTGCGCCGGCTCCGGGCCGGGAACCGGGCGCCGAACCAGGTTCAGGGCCGAGTCCAGGACCAGGATCAGGTCCGAGCCGGGAACCGGACACGGGTGCGGGTGCGAATCCGGCCTCCACTCCCGGGCCCCTCGGCTTCAACCTGTCCCACTCCGGCGAGCGTTTCCTCATCGCCGCCGCCCGCGGCTGCGAGCCCGGAGTGGACGTCGAGCGCATCCGGCCGCGCGCGGACCTCGAACGGCTCGCACGGCGCTTCTTCTCGCCCGCCGAGCGGCGCGCGCTCGCCGCCGCCGTCGACCCGGCGCTCGCCTTCCACCGCCTGTGGGCGCGCAAGGAGGCGGTCATCAAGGCCGACGGACGCGGGGTCTCCATCGGGCTCGCGCGTTTCGACGTGAGCGCGGACGAGCCGCCCGCCCTGCTGGGCGCGAGATGGGCGGGTGCGGCGGCGGACGAGGCGGCCCGCTGGTCGCTGTTCTCGCTCGACGTGGGGGCGGGCTACGCCGCCGCCCTCGCGGTGCGGCGCTGCGAGGTCGCGCTCGTGATCCACGACCTGCCTCCGGTATCGAGCCTCTAGTGTTTCCTGATATGACGCGCATAACTATTTGTTACAAAATATTTATATCTCCACAAACGATAAATCGCTCGAAGCGATCAGCGCCGAGCAGGGGGGCGCGAGAACGTTCCGGACATCGGAGGCCGGCAGATGCCGCATGGCGCTGGAAACACTCCGGACACCGAGGATGGCTGCATGCGGGACGCCGGAAACACCCCGGACATCGGGGGGCGGTTCATGCATGGCGCCGGCAACATGCTGGACACCGGAGGCCGGTTCAAGGAGCAGCCGGTGGGCGAGGGCTAGAATGGCGCCCCCAATCCCACCTCCCCGCCCCTGTCCGAATCACGCCGCCGTGTCCCGCTCGAGCCCTCTGCATCCCCCTATCCCGCGTCGCGGCGGCGACCGCACGCACTGGGAGGGGCTGCGCGGCGCGAGCCGCTCCCTCGCCATCGCCTCGGCCGCCCGCGACTTCCCCGGCCCGCTCCTCGTCGTCGCCCCCGACGCCGGGACGGCGGAACGGGTGCGCACGGAGATCGCGTTCTTCACCGCCGCCGGCAGCGACAGTGTGCAGGACCCTGCGTCCGCCGGTCCCATCCCGATCCCGACCGGCGCCGACGGCGGCGATCCGGCTGCAGGAACGGGCGAACCCCGCCTGCCCGCGACCGCTCCGGTCCTGGTCGATGCCGGAGGCGAAGGCCCGGCCCCGGACGGCGTCGGCGAGGACGGAGCGCCGGCCGCGCGGCAGGACGCCGCTCCCCCCCCCCGCCTCCTGCACCTGCCCGACTGGGAGACCCTGCCCTACGACCTGCTGTCTCCGCACCAGGAGATCGTCTCCGAGCGCCTCGCCGCCCTCTACGCCCTGCCCGCGACGGAGCGCGGGGTCCTGGTCGCCTCCGCCCCCACCCTCATGGGGCGGCTCGCCTCGCGCGGCTTCGTCGAGGCCAACAGCCTCATGCTGGCGACCGGCGACCGGCTCGACCTCGAGGCGGCCTGCCTGCGCTTCGAGCTCGGGGGCTACCGCCGCACGGCCCAGGTCATGGAGCACGGCGAGTTCGCGGTGCGGGGCTCGCTCATCGACGTCTTCCCGGCGGGGGCGGAGCGGCCCTGCCGCATCGACCTCTTCGACGCCGAGGTGGAGACGATCCGCACCTTCGACCCCGAGTCGCAGCGCTCGCACGAGGGCCGCCTCGACTCCATCCGGCTGCTGCCGGCGCGGGAGTTCCCGCTGGACCCGGAGGCGATCGAGCGCTTCCGCGGCGCCTGGCGGACCCGCTTCGAGGGCAACCCGAACGCCTGTCCGGTGTACCGCGACGTGAGCGACGGCTTCGCGCCGGCCGGGATCGAGTACTGGCTGCCGCTGTTCTTCGAGGCCACCGCCACCCTCTTCGATTACCTGCCGCCGGCGACCCTGGTGGTCGAGCTGCCGGGCGCGCGCGAGCAGGCGCAGGCGTTCTGGGCGGACACGGGCGAGCGCTACGAGCAGCGCCGGCACGACCTCGAGCGCCCGCTCCTTCCCCCCGGCGAGCTGTTCCTGCGCCCCGACGAGCTGGGGGCCGCGCTCGCCGCCCACCCGCGGGCCGTGGTGCGCGAGGCCCCGGACGACGCCGGGGACGCGACGGCGGCGGGCGGCGGCGGAGCGGCGGATTCCAGACCGCCGCAGGACGCGCCCGCGCGGGGGCGGGCCGCATTCGCGACGGCGAACGCCCCCGCCCTCCCCGCCGACCCGCGCGCCGCCGACCCGTTCGCCCTCTTCAAGCAGTTCCGCGGCGCCTTCGCGGGCCGGGTCCTGCTGCTCGCCGAATCGCCGGGACGCCTGGAGACGCTGCTCGAGACCCTGGGGCGGCACGGGCTCCGCCCCCGGCGCTTCCACGACTGGCCGGAGTTCCTGCACGACCCCGCCCGCGCGCCGTTCGGCATCGTGCTCTCGCCCGTCGAGACTGGCGCCCTGCTCGACGACCCGGCGCTCGCGCTCCTGCCCGAAGCGGCGCTCTTCGGCCATCGCACGGGCGCGGACCGGCACCGCTCGCGCCGCGCGCGCGACCCCGAGAGCGTCATCCGCAGCCTCACCGAGCTGGCGCCGGGCGCGCCCGTGGTCCACGAGCGGCACGGGGTCGGGCGCTACCGCGGGCTCGCGACCCTGGACGCGGGCGGGGTGAGCGGCGAGTTCCTGCATCTCGAATACGCCGACGGCGACCGGCTGTACGTGCCCGTGCTCTCGCTGCACCTGGTCTCGCGCTACGCCGGCGCCGAGCACGCCCCGCTGCACAAGCTCGGCAGCGGGCAGTGGCTGAAGGCGCGCAAGGCGGCGGCCGAGCGGGTGCGCGACGTGGCCGCGGAGCTGCTCGACGTGCAGGCCCGGCGCGCCGCCCGCAGGGGCAACGCCATGGCCCTCGACGAGGGGCAGTACGCCGCCTTCGCGCAGGGCTTCCCGTTCGAGGAGACCCCGGACCAGGCGAAGGCGATCGAGGCGACCCTCGAAGACCTGCGCGGCTCGCGTCCGATGGACCGCCTGGTGTGCGGCGACGTGGGCTTCGGCAAGACCGAGGTCGCGATGCGCGCGGCGTTCGCCGCGGCCATGGAGGGCTGGCAGGTCGCGGTGCTGGTGCCGACCACCCTGCTCGCCCAGCAGCACCACCAGACGTTCAGCGACCGCTTCGCGGACTGGCCGGTGCGGATCGAGCAGCTCTCGCGCTTGCGCTCGCGCCGCGAGCGCGACGAGATCTGCGGCGCCCTCGCCGAGGGCCGGATCGACGTCGTCATCGGGACGCACCGGCTGTTGCAGGACGACGTGCGCTTCAAGCGCCTCGGCCTCGTCGTGATCGACGAGGAGCACCGCTTCGGGGTCCGCCACAAGGAGCGGCTGAAGGCGCTGCGGGCCGAGGTGGACGTGCTGGCCCTCACCGCCACCCCCATCCCCCGCACCCTCAACATGGCCCTGTCCTCCCTGCGCGACCTCTCCCTCATCGCCACCCCGCCCGAGCGGCGGCTGTCGATCCGCACCTTCGTGAGCGGCTGGCAGCCGGAGATCGTGCGCGAATCGGTGCTGCGCGAGATCCGGCGCGGCGGGCAGGTGTACTTCGTGCACAATCGGGTGGAGGACATCGAGGAGATCGCGGACAAGGTGGAGACCATCGTGCCGGAGGCCGAGGTGCGGGTGGCGCACGGGCAGATGCGCGAGCGCGAGCTCGAACGTGCGATGCTCGACTTCTACCACCGGCGGTTCAACGTCCTGGTGTGCACCACCATCGTCGAGAGCGGGATCGACGTGCCGAGCGCCAACACCATCATCATCAACCGCGCCGACCGCTTCGGCCTCGCCCAACTGCACCAGCTGCGGGGGCGGGTGGGCCGCTCGCACCAGCGGGCCTACGCCTACCTGTTCGCCCCGGACCGCCGCTCCATGACCCCGGACGCGGTGAAGCGGCTCGCGGCCATCGAGACCATGGACGACCTCGGCATCGGCTTCAGCCTGGCCATGCACGACCTCGAGATCCGGGGCGCGGGCGAACTGCTGGGCGAGGAGCAGAGCGGGCAGATCGAGGCGGTCGGCTACGCGCTCTACACCGAGATGCTGGAGCGCGCGGTGGCGGACCTGCGCAGCGGGCGCAACCCCTCGCTCGAACGCCCCCTCGAGCGGGGCACCGAGATCGACCTGCACGTGCCGGCGCTCGTGCCCGAGGACTACCTGCCCGACGTGCACGCGCGCCTCATCCTGTACAAGCGCATCGCGGGCGCGGCGGACGAGGAGGAGCTGCGCGACCTCGAGAGCGAGGTGATCGACCGCTTCGGACCGCTGCCCGAGCCGGCGCGCAACCTCTTCCGCATCGCGGGCCGCAAGACGCGCGCCGCCCTCCTCGGCATCCGCAAGATCGACTTCGGCGCGGACGGCGGGCGGGTGGACTTCGGGGAGGAGACGAACGTGGACCCCGCGCGGGCGGCGGCGCTGGCGCAGTCGCACCCGCAACGCTTCCGCTTCGAGGGGGAGCGCCGCATCCGGGTGCGCTGGGAGCTGCCGGACCTCGGGGCGCGGCTCGACGCGGTCGACCGGATCGTGGCGTCGCTCGCCATGCCGGAGGCGGCGTGAAGGGCCGGGCGGCAGCGGCGGCGGCCGTGGCCGTCGTGCCGGCGGCGGCGGCGCTCGCGCTGCTGGCGGCCCCCGCCGCCCCCGCGCGCGCCCAGACTCCGTGGTACCAGGTGGAGGCGCTGGTCTTCGCGCAGGGGCGCGAGGCGGCGCGGCGCACGGAGGGCGGCGGCCCCCGGACGCGGCCCTTCACCGACCCGCCGGACATGATCGAGCTGTTCCCCCACTTCGGCCTCGAAGACCGGGGCGAGCCGACGGCCTCCCCCCGCAAGCGCCGCGCCTTCAGGATGCTGCCCGGGACGGCGTTCGCGCTGCGCCCGGAGGCGGCCCGCCTGGACGCCTCGCGCGCGCACCGGGTGCTGCTGCACGTGGCGTGGCAACAGCCGGGCTTCCCGCCCAAGGACGCGGTCGCCGTGCACCTCGGCACGGTGCGCGGCGCGACCTCGGACGCCCGCTTCGCGGCCGGGCCGGGCGAGGCGGTCGACGGGATCGTCCGGATCTGGCGCCAGCGCTTCGTGCATGTCGAGGCCGAGATCGCGTTCGGGGACGCCGAGGTGCTGCTCGCCGGGACCGGCGCCGCCGCCGGCGGAGAGGCGCCGGGGGCGAAGGACGCCGAGGGCGGCTTCCCCGGCGGACGCATCCGCGAGAGCCGCCGCCTGCGCGAGGGGACGCTGCACTACTTCGACCACCCCCGCTTCGGCCTGCTCCTTTCCGTCCGCCGCCTTCCCTGATCCCGCGCCCTCCCGGGCGCCCGCGCTCCGCCTCAGGAGCCGCCGGAGGCGAGGGCGGCGGCGAGCAGCCGGCGCACCCCCTGCATGCCGATCTCGAGGTTGCGGTAGATGTCGGCGAGCTCGATGGTCCCCGGCCCCCGCCCCGCCGCCGCGTTCGACACCACCGCGCAGCCGGCGTACTCCATGCCCAGCTCGCGCGCGAGCGCCGCCTCGGGCATGGCCGTCATCCCCACCAGGGTGCAGCCGTCGCGCTCCATGCGGTCGATCTCCGCCGCCGTCTCGAAGCGCGGCCCTTCGGTGGCCCCGTACACGCCGCCGTCGCGCACCGCCACCCCCGTCTCCCCGGCCGCGCGCAGCAGCCGTTCGCGCAACTCCGGGGTGTACGGATGCGTCAGGTCCACGTGCTCGACCCGGCCCTCCTCGAAGAACGTGCTTGCCCGCGACACCGTGTAGTCCACGATCTGGTGCGGGACCACGACGTCCCCCGGCGCCAGGTCGCGCCCGATGCCGCCGACCGCCGTCACCGAGTACACCCGCTCGGCCCCCGCGTCGCGCAGCGCACGGAGGTTGGCGCGGTAGTTGATGCGGTGGGGGGCGATGGTGTGGTCCGGCCCGTGCCGGGACAGGAACACGACCGGGCGGCCCGCCACCTCACCGAAGAGGAGCGGCGCGGAAGGCTCTCCGAAGGGGGTGACGCAGCGCCGCTCGCAGGTCGCCACGAGCTCCGGCCAGGACTCGAGGCCGCTGCCGCCGATCACCGCGTCGGCGGGCATCAGGCCGTCTCGTCCAGCGCGTTCCGCCCCACCCAGTCGCGGGCGAACTGGTAGGCGCAGCGCCCGCTCCGAGAGCCCCGGTTGAGCGCCCACCTCAGGGCCTCGGCCCGCACCCGCTCCCACTCGGCCTCCGCCCCCCCCCGCCCGCGCACGGCGGGGTCGAGCTCGGCCACCCAGTGGCGGACGATGGCGAGGTAGTCGTCCTGGGCGAACGGGTGGAACGAGAGCCACAGCCCGAAGCGCTCGCTCAGGGAGACCTTCTCCTCCACCGCCTCGGAGTGGTGGATCTCGCCCCCCACCCGGCGGGCGTCGAGGTTGTCCTGCATGTACTCGGGCATCAGGTGGCGGCGGTTCGACGTGGCGTAGAGCAGCACGTTGTCGGGCGCGGCGCTCACCGAGCCGTCGAGGACCGCCTTCAGCGCCTTGTAGCCCGGCTCGTCCGCCTCGAACGAGAGATCGTCGCAAAAGAGCAGGAAGCGCTCCGGGCGCGGTTCGAGCGGCTCCACGATGTCGGGCAGGGAGACGAGGTCGTGCTTGTCCACCTCGACCAGGCGCAGCCCCTGCGACGCGTACTCGTTCAGCAACGCCTTGACGAGGGACGACTTGCCGGTGCCGCGCGAGCCGGAGAGCAGCGCGTTGTTGGCCGCGTAGCCGCGCACGAACTGCCGGGTGTTGCGGTCGAGGGCCGCCTTTTGCCGGTCGATCCCGCGCAGGTCGGCGAGCGCGATGCGGTGCGGGCGGCGCACGGCGTGGAAGCGCCCGCCGCCGCCGGGCGCTCCCCGCCACCGGAACGCGGCGCCGTCGCCCAAGTCGGCGGGCGGCGGGGCGGGCGGCAGGAGCGGCTCGGCGCGGTCCGCGAGCGCCTCCAGCCGCTCGACCAGGCGTTCGAGCAGCTCCAGCCGGCGGGCGTCAGTCGTAGAGGCCATCCTCCTCCTCGCTCTCCGGCGGGTCGCCGTCGTGGATCAAGTAGGTGCGCCGCTGGCGGTACGCCTCGCGGGTGAACACGTAGGTGTCCACCGCCACCCGGTCGCGGGTCTCGATGGCCGATTCGAGCTTCGCCCGCGTGTCGATGGCGTTGAGAACGGCGAACGGGATGGCGAGGCCGCTGCCCGCCTCCGCCAGCACCGCCAGGTTGGTCCACCAGCGCACGGGGATGCCGGCCGCGTCGCGCACCGAGCTCGGCCCCAGGACGGGCAGCTCGAGGTAGGCGATCTCCTCCACCCCCCACACGCCCAGGGTCTGCCCGAAGTCCTCCTCGCGGCGTTCGAGCCCCACTCCGGTGGAGAAGTCGATGAGCCCGCCGAGCCCGAACGTGGTGTTGAAGACGAAGCGCATCGTGCCCCGCACCCCATGCTCGAACTTGCCCTGCAGGAAGTCGTTGAGGATGACCCCGGGGTAGGCGAGGTTGTCGAGGAAGTTCGATATCCCCCTGCGCACGGGCCGCGGGGTCGCCTTGACGTAGAACCTCGCGGTGGGGCCGAGCAGCTTGCGGTCGAGGAACAGGTTGCCCCGGTGCGCGAGCCGGTTGGCCGGCTCGAGCGGGTCGCCGTCGTCGTCCTCGTCCGCATCGCCATACTCGCCGTCCCCGCCCTCCTCCTCGAGCGGCGCGACCGGCGCGGCGTCCTTCGGCCCCTCGTCCCGCCCGTAGGCCGGGGGAGCGGCCAGGGCCGCGAGCGCGAGAAGCACGGCGAGCGGCGGCGCCGCCGCCGCAAGGCAGGCGCGGGCCGGACGCAGGGAAGGGGTGCACGAACGCATCCCCGTGATCGTAACCGCGCCCCCTCCCTCCCGGCAATCGCCCGTTCGCCCCGGCCCTTGCATTGCCGGCGGGAAGGACGGAAGATCGCGGCTCGTTCCGGGCCCACCCACCCCATCCACACCATCGCGAGAAGACGAACGCCATGAGCTACCGCCACACCCAGATCCCCGACACCGGCGACAAGGTCCGCGTGGCCGACGGCCGCCTGGTCGTGACCGACCAACCGATCCTCGGCTACGTCGAGGGCGACGGCATCGGCCCCGACATCACGCGCGCGTGCCTTCGCATCTGGGACGCGGCCGTCGACAAGGCCTACGGCGGGCGGCGCAAGGTGCACTGGGCCGAGCTCTACATGGGGGAGAAGGCGGCCGGGCTGTTCGACGGCGACTACTTCCCGCAGGAAACCCGCGACGCGCTCCGCGATCTGGTGGTGTCCATCAAGGGGCCCCTCACCACCCCGGTGGGCGGCGGCTTCCGCTCCCTCAACGTGGGGCTGCGCCAGGTCCTCGACCTCTACGCCTGCGTGCGCCCGGTGCGGTACTACGCCGGGGTGCCGTCGCCGCTGCGCCGCCCGCAGGACGTGGACGTGGTCATCTTCCGCGAGAACACCGAGGACGTGTACGCAGGGATCGAGTACGAGACCGGCACGGCGGAGAACGCGAAGCTCGCGCGCTTCCTGCGCGAAGAGATGGGCGCCGCCTTCTTCGAGGACGCGGGCCTCGGGGTGAAGCCGATCAGCCCCTTCGGCACCCACCGCCTGGTCCGCAAGGCCATCCAATACGCCCTCGACCACGGCCGCAAGAGCGTCACCCTGGTGCACAAGGGCAACATCATGAAGTTCACCGAGGGGGCGTTCCGCAACTGGGGCTACGAGCTGGCGCGCACCGAGTTCGGCGAGCGCACCATCACCGAGGACGAGCTGTGGGAGCGGTACGACGGCAAGCAGCCCGAGGACAAGGTGGTGATCAAGGACCGCATCGCCGACATCATGTTCCAGATGATGCTGCTGCGCCCGGCGGAGTTCGACGTGATCGCGACCTCCAACCTGAACGGGGACTACCTCTCCGACGCGGTGGCGGCGGAGGTCGGCGGGGTGGGCATCGCGCCGGGGGCGAACATGGCGGACCACGTCGCGGTGTTCGAAGCCACCCACGGCACCGCCCCCAAGTACGCGGACCAGGACAAGGTGAACCCGGGCTCGCTGCTCTTCAGCGGCGTCATGATGTTCGACTACGTCGGCTGGCCGGAGGTGGGGCGCACGATCACCGCCGCCTACGAGAAGACCATCGCCGCCAAGGTCGTGACCTACGA
>CAZSPS010000273.1:0-1840 GCA_964608875.1 uncultured Ectothiorhodospiraceae bacterium | reverse complement strand
GTCACCGCCGTCAGCGTCTCGTCTACTTTGGCTTCGCCCGTGACGTCCAGACCCGTTGCCGGCTGGTTGTCCCTGCGCGCCACTTGCACCCACGGGCTGCGCCTGGTCTCGTTGTGGCCGTCGGCGTCGGTGAAGCTCACGACCACCCGCACCCAGCGCCCCTCGTCCGCCGCCTTCACCAGTGTGTAGGCCGCGTTGGTCGCGCCCGCGATGTTCGTCTCGCCCGCGCCGCTCCCGTCGTTCGCGCGCTGCCACTGGAAGGTGAACCCCGGCGGGTTCTGGAAGCCGTTGCCGTCGGTGATGCCGCCGGGCGCGGTCGCCGTCAGCGTCTGGCCCACCCTATGCGTGCCGGTCACCGTCGGTTCGCCCCGCGCCGCCTGGTTCGGGACGGACGGCGCCGTCACCTGGACGTAGGCGCTCGCCCTCGTCTCTTCCACCAGGCGGTCGTCGTCGAACGTCGCCACCACCCGCAGGTACTTGCCGGCGTCCGCCGCCGTCAGCGCGTACGTCGAGCCCGTACCCACGTCGGCCCGGCCTGCGCCGCCCGCATCGTCCGCACGCTGCCACTGGTACCGGTAGCCGGGCGCGCTCAGGTCGTTGGCGTCGTCGATCGCGGACGTATCGACCCCCAAGGTCTGGCCGACCACGGGAGTGCCCGTGATCCTCGGATCGCCCGTGGCGGGGATGTTGTCGTCGTCGTCGAGCACCGTGACCACCGCCACCTCCGTACCCGGCGCACCCACGACATAATCCGGCGGGTTGTCCTGGTCCGGGCGAACGGTCAACGTCAGTTCGACGTCGGCCAACGACTCGTTGTCGTCCACCGTGGGGATGGCCCTCGTGAAGGTGTCCGAGCCGACCTCGAAGTTGATGATGAGGAGGCCGACCGCCGACGTCCACACGTCCGAACCCGAGCGGGTATCTCCCAAGCCGAAGCGAACCTGCAACCGCCCCGCCGTGTCCCCGGTGCGGGTGAACTCGAACACCGCGTTCTGGCCCTCGCGGATCCGGTTCCCCACCGCTTCCACCGTGACCACCGGCAGGCCGTCGCCCGGCGCGCCGCCATCGTCCGGCGTGCCGCCGCTGCCGTCGTCCGGCATGCCGCCGCCGGCGTCCGGCGCGCCTTCGTAGCACTGCACGCCGCTGCCCGGCGCGTTGTTCGACACCGTGACCGTCGCCGTCTCCGTACCCGACGGCCCCACGCCGTACCCCTCCCCGTCGCGCACGGTCAGCGTCAGGATGCCGCTGGCCGCCTCGTCCACCACGTCCTCGCCCGTGGGGACGTTCACCGTGACCGTGGCCTCGTCGGCCGCGAAATCGGCGAACAGGTTGCTCAGCACCGGCGACCCGGACGGCACAAGGTCCAACGGGTTCTGCACCACGCGGAAGCCGACCCGCAACGCCCCCGAGATGTCCGCGCCGACCCGGGTGAACTCGAACGCCGCGGCCTGGCACTCCGTGATCTCGCCCGCGACCGGGGCCACCGTGACCACCGGCTCTGCGGCGGCGTCGTCGTCGTCGACGCTGAACACCGTCGCCGAAGACGGGTCTCCCGGTGTATAGCCGTCGCCGGTCTCCACGGTGGCCGTCAAGGTCCTGTTGGGTTCGGCGACGTCGTTGTCCCGCGAGAACAGGACGGGCACCCGGGCGCTGCGGGCTTGGCCGGGCTGAATGTTGGCCGTACCGGTGGTGGCAACGCCTTCACCCGTAGTCGCCCTGTAGCGAACGGTCAGCTGCTCCGACATGTCTCCGCTGCGTGTGAAGACGACGTAGGCGTTCTCGCCCTCCGAATACGTCCCCGACGCCCGCTCCGGCGCCACGGTGACGAACACGTCGTTGT